>JBFHEQ010000459.1:0-3000 GCA_041584075.1 Hydrogenophaga sp. | reverse complement strand
CTAGAAGTGTGGGAACGCCTGCCCGCATCGGAGGGCCGCCGCACAGCCCTCCAGCGCCTGAGCACCAGCGGCCAGGCCCTCCACGAGCGGCTGCTGATCACCGGCCAGTGCCTCATGCACGTGCGTCCCAGGTCCGCGCTCTGGCCCCAGGGTCTGCAATACGACGAAACCCTGACCGACATCATCCTGCGCCACCCGGCCAACACCGCAGCGTTGCTGGATATGGAGATCAGCTTTGGCCACGTGAGCCAGGAGGGCAACTGGACCGTCCAACAGTCCACCCTGCCCGAGCTCGAGGGCATCTCGACGAACAGCACCCCACAGCGCATCAATGACCACACCGCCCGGATCACCCAAGGCAGTCTGGCCGGCGACTGGCGCATCCTCGAATGGAGTGAAGCATGAACGACAAAAAGCTTGATCAGTTCGGGCGCCACCTCTTACCCGTGTGCGCTGCTGATGGGGCGGCACGGCATCGCGCATGCCAGGCGCAGCTTGACGCCTTGACTTAGGGCGAACACGCCCCTTTGTGGTGCATTCAGGCCGGCAAAGGCCCATTCCATCCTGGCACCGAAATTGCTCATTCCCTTACCCAGAGAGGCGCCGTGCACATGCACACCGCCTGCCATGAAGACCGCTAGGGTTCCGGGCTCAGACTTTCACCGCTCTTTCACAGAGCAGCAAAGCTGAGCCGTCTGGTCCGAGAGCAGTCGGCCACGATCGTGTGGTTCCACGGAGGGACAAAAGCCCGGGAGACGCTTCGCCGCCATATGCAGCCATTGCGCATGTGCACGAGCCGCCTCTCTGCCGTTTTGTCCCTTTCGA
Organism: Hydrogenophaga sp.; assembly: GCA_041584075.1. Classification (GTDB taxonomy): domain Bacteria; phylum Pseudomonadota; class Gammaproteobacteria; order Burkholderiales; family Burkholderiaceae_C; genus Hydrogenophaga. The sequence continues at coordinate 2,175 of JBFHEQ010000459.1, read as the reverse complement.
CAGGAGCCACTTGCATGACCCAACCGCTTTCCACAGCCACGCTCTCGGCGCATTTGCCGGGCACCGCCGCGGCACCCGCGCCCGAGTCAACCGCCCGGCCCCGGCCCGCCTCCCCTGCCGCCAGCTCCGCTTCATCGGCTGGAGGGTCGTCGGCATCGAAACCCCCGCGCCGCCGCCCTTCCAACCTGTTCACGGTGCGCGCGCCCATCAGTCGGCGCCACTACTGGATACTGGCCATCACCGGTTTGCTCGCACCGCTGGTGGGCTGGTCGATGCTGGCCATCTGGGGTGGCATGGATTCCACCTTCATGCCCACTCCCATGCAGGTGTTGAGCAAAGCCTGGCTCTGGGCGACGGAAAACGGCCTGCTGGAAGACGCCGGCATCAGCACCTACCGCGTGGTCGCGGGCTTCATGCTGTCCGCCGTGATCGCCCTGCCGCTGGGCCTGCTGATCGGCTCGTTCCGCTCGGTGCAGGCACTGCTGGAACCGCTGACCGACTTCATTCGCTACATGCCGGCCGTGGCCTTCATTCCACTGGTGATGCTGTGGGTGGGCATCGATGAGAGTTCCAAGATTGCCATCATTTTTATTGGCACCTTTTTCCAGATGGTGTTGATGGTGGCGGAAGACGTGCGGCGCGTACCGGCAGCCCAGGTGGAGGCGGCGCAAACCATGGGCGCCAACCGCCAGGAGCTGATTGAAAAGGTGATCTTCCCCAGCGCCAAGCCGGCTTTGCTCGACACATTGCGCATCACCATGGGCTGGGCCTGGACCTATCTGGTGGTGGCCGAGTTGGTGGCCGCGAACTCGGGGTTGGGGTATTCGATCTTGCGCGCCCAGCGCTACCTGCAAACCGACACCATCTTCGCCGGGATCATCATCATCGGCCTCATCGGACTGCTGACCGACCAGGCCTTCCGGTGGGCCCACCGCGCGGCCTTCCCCTGGCTCTACCTCAAAGGCTGAGGGCGCGTGAACGCCCCCATCGGCAGTCCCGCACTGCGTCTGGTTGCACCCCACCTGGAAGGCGAATTTGCCTTGCCCCCCACAAACTGAAAGCCGAACAGCCATGAGCCATCCCTCTTCATCTGCGACCGCTGGCGTTGCCCAACCCAAGATTTCGATCCAGGGCCTCTACAAGCGTTTTGACGGCGCCCCCATCAACGCGTTGGAAAACATCGATCTCGACATACGGGAAAACGAGTTCGTGACCTTTGTTGGTGCATCGGGTTGCGGCAAGTCCACCCTGTTGCGCACCATCGGTGGGCTCGAAGTGCAAACCGGAGGTGAGCTGAACATTGACGGGCGCGCCGTGGACGGCCCAGGCATCGACCGCGCCATGGTGTTCCAGCACTACAGCCTCTACCCCTGGATGACGGTGAGCGAAAACATCAAGTTCTGCCGCCAGCTCGCGGCGCACACCCAAGACCGCAGCTCCAGCGATGTCGAGGCCGCCTCGGGCAGGGCCGATGCGCTGTTGCGGCTCATGGGCTTGTCGAACGTGAGCGGCTCATGGCCCAACCAGCTCTCGGGCGGCATGCAGCAACGCGTGGCGATTGCACGGGCGCTCATGGGCAAGCCCGAGATCGTGTTGATGGATGAGCCCTTTGGCGCGCTTGATGCACAAACCCGCGAGGTCATGCACGACCTGATCCGCTATGTGCACCGCCTTGAAAAAGCCACCATCGTGTTTGTGACCCACGACGTGGAAGAAGCGATTTACCTGGGCGGGCGCGTGGTGCTGATGGCGCCTCGGCCAGGCCGCATCGACACGGTTTACGAGGTGCCTTTTGGCGACCAACGCACGCAAGACCTCAAGAGCGCGCCCGAATTCCTGCAACTCAAACGCGAAATTCTCGACCGCATCCGCGAGACCTCGGGCATGAAGACCGATCTGGAGCAGCTGCAGCGCCTTTCGGGCGCCACCGCCGAAGCGGTGTGAGCCCCACCAACACACAGCCATTTTTCATTTGGAGAAAACAATGAACACCCAAGACTTGCCCGATCCGTTGACCACCGTGTTACCCAACCCGCCGTCAACCGCACCGGTGGACGCCCCCACCTTCTGGGAGCGCTTCCCCGCCACGGCCTTGACCGGCGTTGACACGGCCCGAACCATGTGGAGCGAAGTGCTGCCCGGCGGCGCCCACTGGAGCTGGCGCATGCCACGCGG
>JBFHEQ010000458.1:0-3002 GCA_041584075.1 Hydrogenophaga sp. | reverse complement strand
TTTGGAGTTTGATTTGAAAGTTTTGGTGATTGGCGGCGGTGGTCGCGAGCATGCATTGGCCTGGAAGCTCAAGCAGTCCGAGGGTGTGAGCCAGGTGTTTGTGGCGCCGGGCAATGCGGGCACTGCGCGCGATGCGCAGTTGGTCAACCTCGCCATCACGGACAATGTGGCGCTGCGCGAGTGGGCACAGGCCGAGGGTGTGGCGCTGACGGTGGTCGGGCCGGAAGCGCCGCTGGCGGCCGGTGTGGTCGACGAATTTCGCGCCCACGGGTTGGCGATTTTTGGTCCTACCCAGGCGGCGGCCCAGCTGGAGAGCTCCAAGGCTTTCTCCAAGGCCTTCATGCAACGCCATGGCATCCCCACCGCCGAATACGAAACCTTCACCGACCCTGTGAAGGCACACGCCTATGTGGATGCCAAAGGCGCTCCCATCGTCGTCAAGGCCGATGGTCTGGCGGCAGGCAAGGGCGTGGTCGTGGCGATGAGCCTGGCAGAAGCCCACGAGGCCATCGACTTCATGCTGGTGGACAACAGCCTGGGTGTCACCCACAACGCGGGCGGCGCCCGTGTGGTGATCGAAGAGTTTTTGTCAGGGGAGGAGGCCAGTTTCATCGTTTTGTGCGATGGCGTGAACGCATTGCCCCTGGCCACCAGCCAGGACCACAAACGCCTGCTGGACGCCGATCAGGGGCCGAACACCGGAGGCATGGGCGCTTACTCGCCAGCGCCGGTGGTGACGCCAGCGATCCACCAGCGAGCGATGGACGAAGTGATCCTGCCGACCTTGCACGGCATGGCCGCCGATGGCATTCCGTTCACCGGTTTCCTCTACGCGGGCCTGATGATTTCCCCTGAGGGCGGCGTGAAGACGCTGGAATTCAACGCCCGCATGGGCGACCCGGAAACCCAGCCCATCCTGATGCGCCTGAAAAGCAGCCTGGCCCAGGTGCTGCTGGCCGCCACGCGAACCGAACTGAATCAGGTGACCCTGGCCTGGGACGAACGCGTTGCCCTTGGGGTGGTGCTGGCGGCCGCTGGCTACCCCTTGCATCCCCGCAAAGGCGATCGCATCAGTGGGTTGCCCGGTGATGCGGTCGACGCCATGGTGTTCCACGCTGGTACGTCCACAGGCGCCCAAGGGGATGCCGAGGTGTCGGGCGGGCGCGTTTTGTGTGTCACGGCGCTGGCCGATACCGTAGCGGCGGCACGTCAAAAAGCGTATGGTGTGGTCGAGGCCATTCAGTTCGACGGCATGCAATTTCGACGCGACATCGGCTACCGCGCCCTGTGAGCCCGTTCCCATCCATGAGCAACAAGACTTCCGAAGTACGCGACTACCTGACGGGCCTGCAAGACCGCATCACATCCACGGTGGCGCTGGTTGATGGTGGCAGCTTTGTGGTCGACCATTGGCAGAAGCCTCCAGGCGAAAAGCTACAGGGGCAGGGCATCACGCAAATCCTGGAAAACGGCAGCGTCTTTGAGCGTGCAGGCTGCGGTTTCTCCCATGTCACAGGCCCGGCCTTGCCCCCTTCGGCCACACAACACCGCCCCGAGCTGGCGGGTGCGCCGTTCGAGGCCATGGGCGTGTCTTTGGTGTTTCATCCGCGCAATCCCTACGTGCCCACGGTTCACATGAACGTGCGCATGATCGCAGCCAAGCCTGCCCAAGGTGCTGCAGTTTGCTGGTTTGGGGGGGGCATGGACCTCACGCCCTACTATGGTGACGAGGAAGATGCGGTGCATTTCCACCGCACCTGCCAGCTCGCGCTGGATCCCTTTGGCGTGGATAAATACCCGCGCTTCAAAACCTGGTGCGACGAGTATTTTTATCTGAAGCACCGCGATGAGCAGCGCGGCGTCGGCGGCGTGTTTTTTGATGATTTTTCCGAACTGGGCCAGACCGGCAGCTTCGCCATGATGCGCTCGGTGGGCGATGCCTTTCTGGAGGCCTACCTGCCCATCGTCGACCGCCGCAAAGACACCGACTACACCCAGCGCGAGCGGGATTTCCAGCTGTACCGGCGTGGCCGGTATGTGGAATTCAACCTGGTCTGGGACCGCGGCACCCATTTTGGGCTGCAGTCGGGCGGGCGCAGCGAGTCCATTCTGCTGTCCATGCCGCCGTTGGTCAGCTGGTCTTACGGGGCCGAGTTTGAGCCTGGATCTCCAGAAGCTGCTTTGACCAACGATTTTCTGGTGCGCAAGGATTGGCTGTGAACGCTGGCGCCGGGGCACCGATCAGCTTGGGGGCGGTCGCCGAACAGGGTTTTCCCCTCGTCCAGCGAGTGGGGATGTTTGGCGGCGCCTTTGACCCCCCTCACGTCGCTCACCGCGAACTGGCCGAAGTGGCGCTGACGCAGCTGGGTCTGGATGTCTTGCACATCCTGCCGACCGGGCAGGCCTGGCACAAAGCGCGGCCCCTGACGCCGGCCCATCACCGCCTGGCTATGTGTGAGCAGGCCTTTGGCGACCTGATGAAGGTGTGTATCGATCCCCGCGAAACCTTGCGGCCGGGTCCGAGCTACACTGCAGACACTTTGGCTGAGCTGGCCGAGACCTATCCGGGTGCCGAGTTGTACCTGGTGATGGGGGCCGATCAGCTGCTGGCCTTTAAACATTGGGTCCGCTGGACCGAGGTGCTGGATCTGGCCCGGCTCGCCGTGGCTCACAGGGCCCCTCAGTCGAACCTGCAAGAGGCTCACCCTCTGGATCTGGACGCCGCCGACCTTTCGGGTGTGGATGTGCCTTTTGTGCCGCTATCCATGCCCTTGCACCACGTGAGCGCAACGTCGATCCGGGCCCAGGCCTCCGGCGCCTCTCAACACGAACCCAGCCTTGATCGTCTGGTGTCCGCCGACGTGGCAAGCTACATTTCACTTCATCACCTTTATCAAGAGCCTTCATGACCAGCGAAACTTCCGCCAAAAAAGACATCCAGAAACTCCAGCGCGCCATTGTCGATGGACTCGAGGATGTCAAAGGGCAGGACATTGTGGTGT
>JBFHEQ010000457.1:0-3029 GCA_041584075.1 Hydrogenophaga sp. | reverse complement strand
CTGCCCGATGGCAAGGTGCTGATGCGCGAGTTCAAGGCCGGTGACGTGATGTATTCGCCGGCCCAGGTGCACATCGGCGAGAACGTCGGCACGACGCCCACCCACGTCATCATGGTTGAACTCAAGACGGCCGTGAAGCCGTGATGGTTCCCTTCGCGCGTCTCCAGCGCACTGGGTTGATTGCACCGGTCTGCGGGCGATGGGCACCCCGGCTGTGTTCCTGCATGAGCCAGCCGCAACGATTGTGAGCGCCCAACGCCGCGCAGCAGATCCTCGAGCCATCGTCAACCCAAAACGCTTGATTGCAATCCAGTCGATCTGGCCAAGGTTGGCCGTTCGGATGCTCAATAGCGCCAGATTGAACGTGTGCATTGCGGTGAACAGTCCCGAAAAGCAGAAACCAGTTGAATCGTGCCGAGTGGACGACAGGCCGACGGTCATACCAGGCAACCAGCCAGCTTCCATTCGCGAGCGACAGGACTTGGCCGGAAACGGGCATTATTGAACGGCAGTGGTGCGATCCGGCGCGACCTGCAGGGGCGAGGAGGTCCATGCCGAAGACGCGTGTCCTCCTGCCGGGCAGGTCCTGTCGATTTGGCTCCCTGTCGCTCGTCGATGGGATGCAAGGAAAGCACCCACACGCGGGCGCGTTCACCGATCAACTCAACAGGAGTGAGACATGTCATACATCGATGGTTTCGTGATCGCGGTACCCACCGCCAACAAGCAGAAGTTCGTGGAGCACGCGCGCCAGCTTGACCCGATATTCATTGAGCTGGGTGCGATCCGTGTGATCGAGGGTTGGGGCGACGACGTCCCCGACGGCAAAGTGACCGACTTCCGCCGAGCGGTCCAGGCCACGGCAGAAGAGACGGTGGCCTTTTCGTGGGTCGAATGGCCGGACAAGGCCACGCGCGACGCCGGCATGAAAAAGATGATGGAAGACCCGCGCATGGACCCATCCACACCTGGCAACCCACCCATGCCGTTCGACGGCAAACGCATGATTTTCGGTGGCTTTGAAGCGGTGGTCGAAGTGAAGGCTTGAGCGGCAGGGGCGACGCCCTCCGGGCAATGCGCGGGGGCGCCCGCGCCGGGGCGCTGCAAACGTCGCTCACCTTCCTGACGAAATGCCGCACGTCCGCTTGTGGCACTCTGTGTAGCCTTGCGCTATCGGCCAAAACCAGACCGTTGGCGCTCCAACCAAAAGCGGCGGGAAGGCTATCGACTTATCCAGTTGCACCAAGCAGAATTACGACGAATTCCGATTGGGAGCTTGTTTGCAAGGAGTGCGTTTTGACCCCCTCAGACTTCGACGAACGCCGGGAACTGGACGCGGCCTGCCATTGCGGTGCAGTGCGCTTTCGTCTGTTTCTGAATGATGGGTTGCGCAGCGTGCGCAGGTGCAACTGCTCTTACTGCAGCATGCGCGGTGCCGTAGCTGTCTCAGCCAACCTGGACGACATACAGGTCGTGGAGGGTGCTGAAAAGCTGACGCTCTACCAGTTCAATACTCGAGAGGCGAAGCATTACTTTTGCTCCGTTTGCGGCATCTATACCTTTCACTCACGGCGCTCAGTGCCGAGTCACTACGGCGTGAACGTGGCGTGCATTGAGGGTCTAAGCCCTTTTGACTTTGATGAAGTGCCCGTGTTGGAAGGCCGAATGCACCCCAAAGACAGGGTTGGCGGCGGGTCGGCAAGGGCTGGCTGGCTCAGCTACCGCGCCAACGCTGACCCAGAACTTTAAGGCAGGTCGCGGCAATATCAGGTCAGAGACTGCTTCGGGTCGACAGGACTCGTTCTTCCTCGCTGTCAACGGTCCTTCATATGACCTCTCAGCGCCAATCTGTCGATCGACCGATTGAATCCGCCGACGTCAAGCAGCCGTTTGAATCGCTGCTCGGCGAAACGCCACTCGCCGCACCACCCAAACATCTCGCCGCCAGTGTCGAGGCTCTGCGGTGTGGCTTGGGTGCGCAGGCGTGACTGCCTGACTGGGGCCGGACGCCACGAGTGCGTCCACCTCAAACAAAGGGCAAAGCCACTGAAAAAGCTGGATGTAGGCACAGCTGGCAGACGCACCTCATCAAGGATGATCTGATTTTTCCATGCAAATCAACAGGTTATGGGCACTTTACAGACTTCGTGGGTACAAACTGAGTGAGACAAAACCAAAACGCACCGAATCTCGACCAACGACAGCCCCACAAGGCCGGAAATACCCCGCAGGGGCATGGAACCTTTGCTTTAGCACTCACTCCTATAGAGTGCTAATATGAATGGAAGTACCGAACTGAGGAGGGATTCGAACATGTCTGCTGCACTTGCCACCACCGCTTTGCCGACCGCCACGCTGGCCGTGGCCAGCCCATGGGCGAGCCGGTCGCTCACCCTGCCGCCCCTGGGCAACCTCGACGCCTATATATCTGCGGTGAACCGCATGCCTTTGCTCACGCTGGACGAAGAGCAAAACGCCGCACGCCGTCTGCGCGACGACAACGACATCGACGCGGCCGGTCAACTGGTGATGTCCCACCTGCGCCTGGTGGTGTCCATCGCCCGCCAGTACCTGGGTTATGGCCTGCCCCACGGCGACCTGATCCAGGAAGGCAATGTGGGTCTCATGAAGGCCGTCAAGCGCTTCGACCCCGATCAGGGCGTGCGCCTGGTGAGCTACGCCATGCACTGGATCAAGGCCGAAATCCACGAATATGTGCTGAAGAACTGGCGCATGGTCAAAATGGCCACCACCAAGGCCCAGCGCAAGCTCTTCTTCAACCTGCGTTCCAAGAAGCAGGGATTCCGCTCGGAAGCGCTCGACGGCGACACCCACCGCGAAGCGTTCTCGGACGATGAAATCGACATCGTGGCGCGCGACCTCAATGTGAAGCCAGAAGAAGTGCGCGAAATGGAAATGCGCCTCTCCGGCGGTGACGTGGTGCTCGATCCCGGCCCGGGCGACGACAGCGAAGAGCGCTTCGGCCCCATCGCTTTCCTGGCCGACGCGGCCCACGAGCCCACGGCCAT
>JBFHEQ010000456.1:0-3039 GCA_041584075.1 Hydrogenophaga sp. | reverse complement strand
GTGATCAGCCAGGTTCGGCGACTGCTGTCCACAGCAGGCGCACCGACAGTTGCTTCACTCATGTAAATCTTTCAATGACGGTTCGAGACGAATCGGGAGGCGGGACTAGGGACAACCCGGCATTGTACCGGACGGTAACAGGGGACTTGTCCGGGACCCAGCCCGAAGGTGGGACATTGTGACGGGTCTGCAGCAACAGCTTCCTGACAAAGATCACGGTGGCGGGCGCATTCTTGGTACCACCAAGGTATTCCATGCGAGAATTTTTCCATCTGACGGATTCGTCAGCGAACCATTTCCACCCAAACACTATGAGGACTCAGCATGGGCATGATGCAGGAATTTAGAGAATTTGCCGTCAAAGGGAACGTGATCGACTTGGCTGTCGGTGTGATCATCGGAGGCGCTTTTGGCAAGATCGTCAGCTCGCTGGTCGAAGATGTGATCATGCCCGTCGTGGGTGCCATCTTCGGCAACATGGACTTCAGCAACCTGTTTGTCACCCTGGGCGCTGTGCCCGATGGCACAGTCTCCACCCTGGCTGCCATGAAAGAAGCGGGCGTTCCAGTCTTGGCGTACGGCAACTTCATCACTGTGGCCATCAACTTCCTGATTCTGGCTTTCATCATTTTCATGATGGTCAAACAGGTCAACCGCCTCAAACGCGAGGAACCTGCCCCAGCCCCAGCCCCCGAGGTCACCCCGGAAGACGTGGTCTTGCTGCGTGAAATTCGCGACAGCTTGCGCAAGTGACAGCTCCCTCCGTGCCACTGGCCTGTGCTTCCGCTGTCATGACAAGGCGCCCTGCGCTGCATCGATAGCGGCCAACAGGCTTGTCGCAGTGGCCCGCCCTGTTCCCGCAAGATCAAAAGCCGTTCCGTGATCCGGGCTGGTCCGGACAAAGGGCAAACCCAGCGTGGTGTTGACACCATGTTCCAGACCGAGCAGCTTCACCGGGATCAGCCCCTGATCGTGGTACATCGCAACCACCACGTCAAACTCGCCTTGTCGGGCCCGCATGAAGACGGTGTCGGGTGCGTGTGGGCCCGTCACGCTGATCCCGCGATCCCGCATGGTTTGAACGGCGGGTGCGATCACGTCCAGCTCCTCCCGGCCAAAAAGCCCTCCCTCCCCCGCATGGGGGTTCAGGCCTGCCACGCCGATGCGCAGGTTGCGCCAACCCAGGCGCCGAAAATGGGCATCGGTGATCTGAATCGTGCTGGCGACAGCCTCCCGCGTGACTGCGTCCAGCGCCTGGCGCAACGACACATGGATGCTCACCAGGACAGTGCGCAAATCCGGCGAGCTCAACATCATGCGCACAGGCAGTTCCTGCACAGAGACGCCCATGTGCGCAGCAGCCAATGCTTGAAGGTACTCGGTGTGCCCGGGATGCTTGATCCCCGCCAACGCCAAAGACTCCTTGTGAATCGGTGCCGTAATCAGACCACAAGCCGCACCGCACAGAACGGAAAGAGCGCCGGCCCGAATGGAATCTGCAGCTGCCCGACCCGCGTTGGCGCTCACCTCGCCCCATTTCGGCCGAGCAGGCAAATCACAAGCCTGTAGCAATGGCGTCCGCCCTGGAGGCACCTTTGCCCGATCTTCCAGTGTGGCGATCTGTTGAAACAAGGCAGGCCTACCCCCGCCCCAGCTGGCCACACATCGGGCGGCGGTCTCCAGGGTCGACAAGTCCCCTACCACCACCACCTGGTGGGTCAAATCTGGGCGCTCGGTCATTGCTTTGGCAATGATCTCGGGCCCTACGCCGGCAGGATCACCCATGCTGATCAACCAGGGGCCCGAGGACGTGCCAACAGAAGAAGGGTGAGCCGGCATCATGAGCTCAGGCGGGATTGGGGATATCGATGAACTGGTGGGCGAAACCCAGCTGGCTGGCCATGTGAGCCACCACAGCCGGTGCCCCATACCGTTCCGATGCATGGTGACCACAGGCAATATAGGCCACGCCGCTCTCCCGTGCGTAATGTGCCTGGGGTTCGGAAATCTCACCTGTGATGAACGCATCAGCCCCAGCGGCGATGGCGGCTTCGAAGTACCCTTGGGCACCGCCCGTACACAAGGCGACCCGTTCGACAGGCCGCTCACTCGGAGCGATCAGTGTGACCCGCCTTCCCAGTTGTTGCTCCACCCAGGCGGCCAGCGACGCCGCAGAAGGTTCGGAGCGCAGCCCCATGAAGCCCAAAGCCTGCTCTCCGAAACGAACCGGCCCGGCGCCCTCCCAGTGAATACCCAAGAGGTGCGCCAACTGGGCATTGTTGCCCAGCGTAGGGTGCGCATCCAGCGGCAGGTGGTAGGCAAACAGGTTGATATCGTGGGCGAGCAAACGGGACAAGCGTTGCTTCATCCACCCCGTCACCCGCCCGTCCTGCCCGCGCCAGAACAAGCCGTGGTGAACAAACAGGGCATCGGCATCGACCTCGATGGCTGCGTCGATCAGCGCGAGACTGGCCGTGACACCTGAAACGACCTTCAGGATGTCTTTCTTTCCTTCCACCTGCAAGCCATTGGGCCCATAGTCCTTGAACAGCGTCGGCTGCAGCAACCCATCAAAAGCACTCAGAAGTTCGTCGCGGGAAACGGGGTGCAGAGAAGAAGACATGTTGGACAGGCGCAAACGGGAAAAATTGCAGGCCCGCAATCGGGCTGGCGGATGAGCCCCCCATTCTGACAGCCATCCCATCCTGCGCCTGAAACGAACGACATCGGCGCTTCAAAAAGAAGACCAACCGACTTCCCCGGCTCAAGGTTGTGTTTTCTGGGCGCGCTCAGACTCTTCCATTTTCCGGGTGAAGAACCGGTAGAACCAGACCGCCATGCCGATCATGAATACGATGCCTGAAATGCTGAACAAGCCGTAATCGGTGGAAAAAAGATCGACGATCGCTTTCATTGTGGGCTCCATGCCTGCTGATAAGGCCTCTATTGCAACCGCTGCAGCATTCGCATGCCTTGACTTGCATCAAACCACTTGAAGTCCCTGCCCTTGGCGGCATTTGCGGGACAATAACACCGCCC
>JBFHEQ010000455.1:0-3051 GCA_041584075.1 Hydrogenophaga sp. | reverse complement strand
TGCAGGCGCTGGAAGGAAAAAATACCCAGCACCATGAGGGCGAGCATCACCATGGTCGCAAAGACCGGGTTGCGCAAAGAGATTTGGGTGAACCACATGGCTGTTTGATCGCTGGTTCAGGGGGTCAGCGGGTCGCGGTGGCGCTGCTGGCCGCGAGACCTGGCAGCTGTACCGCCTCGCCTTCGCGGATCAGACCCGCCTGCACCCGCAACACCTGGTCGCCCAGCTTCAAGCCCGTGGCGTCTGCGGCATCGCTCGCACTCAGCAACAACATGGGTTCGTTGTCCAGCGTGCCCTGATGGTCAAGCTTGACCACCACGTGGGCGATCTTCCCATTCTTCACCACTTGCAGGTAAGGCTGGGGTTTGTCGTTGCGCACAGAAGACAACGGCACGGTCGGGCCTTTGAGCTGCCCGGTGACGATGCTGCCCTGGGCGAAGAGGCCTTGGCGCATCCCGGCGCTGGCCGGCAGCTTGAGGTACACCAGCACGCTGCGGCTGCCGGCCTGCACCGACGGATTGATGCGGCTCACGCTGCCCTCTACGGGCAGGGGCAGGCCCTCGATCTGGAGCAGGGCTTTTTGCCCGGGCTGCACCGCAGCGGCTTGTGCGGGTGTGAGCGCGGCCTCCAGTTCAAAGGCCGAGAGGTCCACCAGTTCGTACACGCGGGCGTCCACGCCCACGCGCTCACCGTTTTGCACCAGCCGTGCCGCCACTTGCCCTGACAGCGGCGCTTTCAAGGTGGTGTCGCCCAGCGATTTGCGTGCGATGTCCCTGGCGGCCAGCGCGGCCTGGTGGTTGGCCTCGGCGGCAGCGAGGTTGGCGCTGGAGGTGTCCAGAGCGGTGGCGGAGATGAAGCCCTGTTTCACCAGCGACTGGTTGTTCTCTTGCGTGCGGCGCGCAATCGTCACTTGCGCCAGAGCGGCCTGGGCCTGCTGCTCGGCCTGGCGCACGCGGGCTTGGGCTTCTGTGCTGTCGATGCGGGCCAGCACTTCGCCCGCCTCCACCGATTCGCCTGCGCGTTTGTTCAGGCCGGAAATCTCGCCGGCCATTCTGGCCTTCACCGTGGCGGTTTGCACCGCCTGGAGTGATCCCGAGAGGGTGGCGGTTTGAGTGATGTCGAGGTCTTTCACCGCGACCAGATCGGCGGCCGCGAGTTGGTAGACGGCGGGCTGTTGCAGGGCCAAGGCAGCGGTCTGGGCTGCGGCTTGCTGAGTCTTGCGCTTGTTGAGAGCGCGCGCCACACCCAGTGCCAAGGCGACCACCAGGGCAGCGAGCAACAACCATTTCAGCCAGGAAGAGCGTGAGGAGGGCATGGGTTCAGCAGCAGGTGGCGGGCGGAACACCCGGAGTTTGAACGGCGTGGGTGGGGCTCAACATGCCACGCAACAGCAGGTCCAGCTGGCAGTCAATGAAGCCGATGGGATCGATTTTCTGGCTGGGCGGTGTGCAGGGTGCCATGGCGTGCTTCCAGGTCACGAGGAAGATCATGGGGGCCATCAGGCTGTAAACAGCGTATTCCAGATCCATCTGGCGCAACTCGCCCCGTTCCATGCCGCGCTTGAGCACGCGCTTGAGCAAATCGTGGCCAGGGCCGATCACTTCCTGCTGGTAAAACGCCGCGATCTCGGGGAACAGGCCCGCCTCGGTCATGACCAGTTTGGTGATGCCGGAAGCCTGTGTCATGCCAATGCGCTCCCACCAGGCGTGAAGGCAAAAGCGGATCAAGGCCTCGCTGTCACCATCGAAGGCATCCAGTTCCTGCTCCCATTCGGCGAAGCGGCCCGATATGGTTTCCCGGACCACGGCTTTGAACAGTTCTTCCTTGCTGGGGAAGTACAGGAAGAGGGTGCCCTTGGAAACGCCCGCCCGCGCGGCCACCTCCTCCACGCGTGTGGCGGCGAAGCCCTTTTCGACAAAGATGGACAGGGCAGCGTCCAGCAATTCGCCCGGACGCGCCTCTTTGCGCCGTTCGCGCTTGTTGGGGAAAGAAGATGATGGCATATTAGTGACTGACTGGTCAGTAATGTAAGCCAGTGCGCTGAACAACGTCAAACTTCTGCGGTCTGTCTGCTTCGTGGTGTCGCGACTGTGTGTCACACCGCGTCGTCTCGGTCTTTTCGCCCCATGCTGTGGCAGGCGCGAGCCACACCGCAAAGAGGGCCTGACGGTCAGTGCTCAGCCCAGTTTGATACCGACCTGGGTGATGCGCTGGCCGTCCATGGCGCGCACACTCAGCTCGGCAGGGCCCAGGGCGGCGCTGTCGCCCACAACAGGCGGGCGCTGCAGCTCTGCCTGCAGCCAGGCGGCTGCGGTCTGGTCGGAATCGGCAGGCACAGGCAGGCCGTAAAAGCTGCAAACGTCGAGCAGCGGTGTGTCGCCAGCGATCATGAAGTCACCAAACACCTCGCGGGCCTCGGCCGTGTCGTCCAGGTCGGGCAGGGCCACGCCCAGTTTGCGGGCGCTCCACGCGATGGTGGACCCCTGTAGCAACAGCGAGGTGATCACCACCACGAAAGCCACGTTGAAGAACGTGTGTGCGCCCGCCACACCCGCCATCACCGGGAACACGGCCAGCACAATGGGCACCGCACCACGCAGCCCCACCCAGGAAACAAAGGCCATTTCATGGCGGGAGAACCGCATGGGCGCCAGGCACATCCAGACCGAGATGGGTCTGGCCACCAGCATCAGCACCAGCGATACCCCCAGCGCAGGCCACAACGTGCGCAACAGCTCGCTGGGCGTGACCAGCAGGCCCAGCAACAAAAACATGCCCGCCTGCGACAGCCACGCGTAGCCATCCATGGCCGACAGCGCCGGGCGCACTTGTCGCCGGGCCCGGTTGCCAGCGATCAGGCCCATGGCGTAGACCGCCAGAAATCCCGAGCCTCCGAGCCAGGTGGTCGCGGCGTATACCGCCAACCCGGCCGAAACGATCAACAAGGCGCGGATGCCACCGCCGCCGTCTGGCCCGCGCCCCAACCGTGTCAGCAGCCAGGCCAGGCCAAAACCGCAGGCCAGCCCCAGAGCCGCGCCCCACCCCAGCTGA
>JBFHEQ010000454.1:0-3063 GCA_041584075.1 Hydrogenophaga sp. | reverse complement strand
CCGCCTTGCTCGGATTCTTCGAATTGCGGCAGATCCCTGGTGTCGAACGTGTCGACGCCGGCCCAGCCCTGACCCTGCGCCGCACGCTGCAACTGCAAGCCCACGGCACATCCTGGCGTGGCTGGCTGACCATCTCTCTGCACCCTGCGACGAACCGTGCCCGGCTGTTGGTCAGCGAGAGCCTGATGGGTGTGCTCCCGACCGTGATCTGGCGGGTGCGGGCCCTGCTTGACCTCGACGCAGACCCGAACGCGATCAACCGTGCTTTGCACGCCCATTTTCCCGATGGGGATGGCCTGCGCGTGCCAGGCGCCATCGACGGCTTTGAGCTCGCAGTGCGTGCCATTCTCGGGCAGCAGATCACGGTCGCGGCCGCACGCACCTTGGCGCAACGGCTCGTCGAGCGACTGGGCGAAACCATTGCGACCCCTTGGCCAGAGCTCAACCGCCTGTTTCCCACCGCCGACATCATTGCGCTCACTCCGCCGGAGGTGCTCGGCGAAATCGGTGTCGTGCGTCAGCGTCAGGTGGCCCTGAAGGCCCTGGCCCTTGCGGTGCAACGCGGCGACTTGGACCTCTCCACCCACGCCGAACCCCAGGCCACCCTTGCCGCACTCCAGACCATCCCCGGCATCGGACCCTGGACCGCGCAATACGTCGCGATGCGCGCACTGCGTTGGCCCGATGCCTGGCTGGTGGGCGACGTGGCCCTGACCAAAGCCCTGGGACTGCCCGATCACCGCGGGCGTGAAGCCCAGCGCGAAGCCGAGCAGCGCGCACAAAGCTGGCGCCCCTGGCGCAGCTACGCCGTCATCCGGGCCTGGGCGAAACGTCCATCTGGCCCATCCCACCCCAAACACCCCACGGAGAGCTCCACATGAAATGGCACCTCGACAATCACTGGTCAACCATGGCGTCACCGCTGGGCGAAATTCGGATCAGCACCAGCGATGTCGGCCTGACCGCGATCTGGTTCCCAGATCAACGCCACCTGCCCGACCCCACAGTGCTTCGGCAATGGTCTTTTACCGATGACCACCCCCTGATCAACGCCGCCAAACGCCAGTTGGACGCATATTTCTCGGGCGAGCGCAGCGCCTTCGACCTGCCCCTTGATCTCTCGACAGGCACCCAGTTTCAGCAATCCGTCTGGGAGCATTTGTTCTCCATTCCCGCCGGCGCCAGCCAGAGCTACCGCCACGTCGCTGAGCAGATCCGACGCCCTCGGGCCGTCAGGGCCGTTGGAGGGGCGGTCGGCCACAACCCGATCAGCATCGTGGTCCCCTGCCATCGCGTGGTTGGCGCCAATGGCTCGCTCACCGGCTATTCGGGCGGACTGGATCGCAAAGTCGAATTGCTCAGGCTCGAAGGCCTGCTGCTTTGACGGCTCGCTTGACCTCCCCGCACTTGCCCTGTGCAGACATCAATACCTGTCAAAAAACGCATGAATGTCCTCCGCCCGTGCGGTTCACCTGCGGGCACACTGTCTTGCCACGCTCCGATTGCCACCCATGTCCCCACCACTGATCGCTGAATTCTGTTTGCTTGCTGCTCTTTGGGGTGCTTCCTTCCTGTTCATGCACATGGGTGCGGCCGAGTTTGGAGCCCTGCCCACAGCCGGACTGCGCGTCGGTCTCGCAGCCCTCTTCCTCCTGCCTGTGTTTCTGGTCAAAGGCGTGTGGGCCGACTTCAAGCGCAGACCCCGGAAGATCCTCTTTGTGGGTGTGCTCAATTCGGCCTTGCCCTTCGCCCTATTCACTTTTGCCGTGATGCACATCGCCACCGGGCTGACCGCGATCCTGAATGCAACGGTACCGCTTTCGGGGGCGCTGGTGGCCTGGTTGTGGCTCAAAGACCGACCCAACGGGTCACGCACGCTCGGCCTGTTGATCGGTTTCACCGGGGTCGCTCTGCTCGTGCTGGGCAAATCAGGCTTCTCGACCGAGTTGCCGGGCGTCACCCCTTCCGGCGGCGTTACCCTGCTCGCAATGGGCGCGTGCCTGCTGGCAACCCTCTGTTACGGCATGGCCGCCAGCTACACCAAACGCTATCTTGCTGGCGCCCACCCATTGGCCACCGCCGCAGGAAGCCAGATGGGCGCCAGTCTCGCGCTGTTCCTGCCCACCCTTTGGATGTGGCCTGAGCAACCCGTCAGCCGCAGCGCCTGGCTTGCCGTCGCCGCCGTGGCGCTGTTTTGCACGGCCATCGCTTACATCCTGTTTTTTCACCTGATCGAAAAGGCGGGTCCGGCCAAGGCCTTGACCGTGACCTTTCTGGTACCGGTCTTTGCGCTGATTTACGGTGTGTTGTTCCTCAACGAAGCCATCACAAGCTGGACTTTGTTGTGTGGCTGCGTGATTTTGCTGGGCACTTCGCTCTCGACAGGCTTCTTGAGTCTTCCCATACGGGGGAAGCGGGCGGCCTGAAGCCTCGGGATGGGGAATGCGTCGGATGAATCGGCATGGATGTCGCTCAGACGCGGAGCCCATGCTGTAAGAAGACGGCGCGTGGTGTCTGGCGGAAGGAGGCATCGCAAGCCCGGGCACAAACCTCGACCACAAAAGAAAAAGCCGTCCGGCTCTTTCGAACCGAACGGCTTTTCAATCGACTGGCGGAGTGGACGGGACTCGAACCCGCGACCCCCGGCGTGACAGGCCGGTATTCTAACCAACTGAACTACCACTCCGCAGTGGTGCAGCTTTTGCTCGATGCCTTTCAGCTTCAAGCCAAGTGCCACAAACTTGGCGACCCTACGGGGATTCGAACCCCGGTACTCACCGTGAAAGGGTGATGTCCTAGGCCTCTAGACGATAGGGTCATAACCTTGGAACTTACCGAATCTAGGATTCTAGCATCGCTTTCGCTCTGTTTTGAACCCCAGACTAAATTTTTGGTGGAGGTAAGCGGGATCGAACCGCTGACCTCTTGCATGCCATGCAAGCGCTCTCCCAGCTGAGCTATACCCCCACAGGGTTTACCTTTTCTTCCTTCAAGTTTCGCAACTCTTAGTGTGAATCAGCAAGCCTCAAATTATAGGACATTTTTCAGCGATTTTGAAGTCTG
>JBFHEQ010000453.1:0-3072 GCA_041584075.1 Hydrogenophaga sp. | reverse complement strand
GAATGGTTGCACCAGACCGACTTGCCCTGGCCCTGCGCCTGGGTCATGGGGCATGAAGGGCAGGGGGTGGGGCCGGCTGTAGCGGCGCTGGCCTCCCGGTCGGTGCGCATCATCCAGCCTGGGGGTGAAGAATCGCTCAACGTGGCAGCTGCGGCGGCGGTGTGTTTGCACGCCAGTGCCTGTGGTGCTCCACGCGCGCCAGGACACACTTCTTCATAGCCGGCGCCGGCGGAAATCGGGATCGACCGCGCTATAATTCCAAGGTTTACCCGCAACTAGGACAAACCCTTGTCCTCGCTTCGGGCTACAGCTTTCTTGTGCGGTGCTGTGTGGGTGTTTTCGGTCTGGCTTCGGTTTGGCTTGGGGCACCTCCAGCGGCGCAAAGCCATCGCTGTTGTGTGCTCAGGCGACCTGCGGTCGCGCCCCCCTACCATCTCTGGAGAATCCCGTGCTTCCCGTCCACCCGAAAGCCCTTCTTGCGCTCGCCGATGGCACGGTCTTTACTGGCATCGCCATCGGAGCCACTGGACAGACCGTGGGCGAAGTGGTGTTCAACACCTCGCTCACCGGCTACCAGGAAATCCTTACCGATCCCAGCTACTGCCAGCAAATCGTCACGCTCACCTATCCGCACATCGGCAACACCGGTGTGAATGCGGAAGACGTGGAGGCCAAGCGCATCCACGCGGCAGGCTTGATCATCAAAGACCTGCCACTGCTGGCTTCGAACTTCCGCAGTCAGGAAACGCTGTCCCAGTATCTGGTGCGTGAGAACACCGTGGCCATCGCCGACCTCGATACACGGGCCCTGACACGCCACCTGCGCACACACGGCGCCCAGAACGGGTGCATCCTTGCCTTGCCCGCAGGCGAGTCCATCACGAGCGAACACCGCGCTCAGGCCTTGGCCGCTGCAAAGGCTGCGCCCAGCATGACGGGGCAGGATCTGGCCAAGGTCGTGTCGGCCAGCGAGCCTTACTTGTGGACACAGACCGAATGGCAACTGGGTTTTGGCTACGGCGAGCAGATCGCGCCCAAGTTCCATGTGGTGGCCTATGACTTCGGCGTGAAACACAACATCTTGCGCATGTTGGCGCAGCGGGGTTGCAAGGTCACCGTGGTGCCTGCCCAGACGCCTGCGGCCGACGTGATGAAGCTCAAGCCCAGCGGGGTGTTCCTCTCCAATGGCCCTGGGGACCCGGAGCCTTGCGATTACGCCATTGCAGCTGCCCGAGATCTGATTGAGAGTGGTGTGCCGACGTTTGGCATTTGCCTGGGTCATCAGATCATGGCGCTGGCCAGCGGCGCCAAGACGTTCAAAATGAAGTTCGGTCACCACGGCGCCAATCACCCGGTCAAGGACATGGACAGCGGTCGCGTGTCCATCACCAGCCAGAACCACGGCTTTGCAGTCGACGAAAAGACGTTGCCCGCCCATTTACGCGCGACCCATGTGAGCCTGTTCGACGGCACGCTGCAAGGTTTGATGCGCACGGACAAGCCCGCGTTTTGCTTCCAGGGACACCCGGAAGCTTCTCCTGGCCCGCACGACATTGGTTACCTTTTTGACCGCTTTGTGGCATTGATGCAGAAAGCTGGCGCATGAGCTTTTACGGCGTCACCGACATCTGGACTTACGCCCTGGGTGCGCTGGGCATCGTGTTGCTGCCCGGCCCCAATTCTTTGTTCGTCCTCTCGGTTGCGACGGCGCGCGGTGTGAAAACCGGGTACCGGGCCGCCACGGGCGTGTTTCTCGGCGACACCATTCTGTTGTTGCTCACGGCGATGGGTGCAGCCACCTTGTTGAGGACCTATCCCGCCCTGTTTGTGGTGGTGAAGTACGTCGGTGCGGCTTACCTGGCCTGGTTGGGCTTCAACCTGATTCGCAACGCAGTGAAACAAGGCTTTTCCCGGCTGGCGGAGGTCAAGGCGGATGCCGATGCCGCCCAGAGCCAGGTGGGCGCATCCGACCCGTTTCAGCGTGCTTTGGTGATCAGTTTGCTCAATCCCAAAGCCATTCTGTTCTTGCTGTCGTTTTTCGTGCAGTTCATCGACCCGACCTACGCCATGCCGGCCGTTCCGTTCCTGATTCTCAGCAGCATTGTGATGCTGTTCAGCGCGTTGTACCTCTCTGCACTGATCTTTGGTGGCGCCCATCTGGCGCAGGCTTTCCGCGCCAGGCGGCGGCTGTCCGCTGGTTTGTCCAGTGGTGTTGGCGCCTTGTTCGTGGGTTTTGGCATCAAGCTGGCTTCGGCCAGCGCAGGGTGACTCGCCGGGCGCCGCCATGTCTTTCCTCCGCTGACCCAGGGCATCAATCATGAAACTATTCAGCTTCCCCCTATTCGCCGTTGAGAAGGCGATCGCCAAACGCATGTTGACGCTGTCGCCCCCTCACAAAGAGTGGTTTGCCCAGCGGTGGGCGCAGAAGCCGTACCGAAAGGCCTTTGTTGAAAACAAAACCATGCCTTTGGTGACCTTGCTCGCCAAGGGTAAAACCTGGGATGACGAAACCTTCAACACCGAAATGGCCGCTTGGGATGCTCAGTTCTATGAGGCCGAGGTGGAAGTGTTGCGCCCCCTGATTGAAGGCGACGGCCTGCTGCAACTGATGCAGAAAAACGTGCCTGCCGAGCGTGTGCAGGCTTTGCTGAACAAGCTGGACACCCAGCGCCACAGCTGAGCGAACCCTGCCCCACGCTGGCTCCGAAGTAGACCCGAACCGACCGACAAGTTACCGCCATGGCCAAAAGAACAGATATCCATACCGTCCTCATCATCGGCGCAGGCCCCATCATCATTGGTCAGGCGTGCGAGTTTGATTATTCCGGTGTCCAGGCCTGCAAGGCCTTGCGCGAAGAAGGTTACCGGGTGGTGCTGATCAACAGCAACCCCGCGACCATCATGACCGACCCCGCCACGGCCGATGTCACCTATATCGAACCCATCACCTGGCAGACTGTCGAGAAGATCATTGCCAAGGAGCGCCCGAACTGTCCTGGCGGTTTTGCCATCTTGCCCACCATGGGCGGGCAGACGGCGCTCAACTGTGCGCTGGATCTCTGGCACAACGGT
>JBFHEQ010000452.1:0-3092 GCA_041584075.1 Hydrogenophaga sp. | reverse complement strand
GACTACTACCCTGAGCAGTGGGTCAGCCCCTACATTGACCGCCGCCGCGAAAACGGTTGGGGGCTTTACGGGTTGCTCGGTATCGGCAAGGGTGACAAGGACAAGATGCATGCGCAGCACCAGCGCAACTTCCGCTTCTTTGATGCGCCCGTGGGCCTGATGTTCACCCTCGACAAGGTCATGGGGCGGGGTTCGTTGGTCGATTACGGCATGTTTCTCGAAAACCTGATGGTCGCGGCCCGTGGCCACGGTTTGCACACCTGCCCGCAAGCGGCGTGGAACGGCTTCGCCAAGATCATCCTGCCGCACATTGGTGCCGGGGACAACGAGATGCTGGTGTGTGGCATGTCGCTGGGTTTTGCCGATCCCGACGACAAGGTCAACGATTTCCAGACGCCGCGAGAGCCGGTGTCGAGCTTCACGCACTGGCTGGACTGAAACCGGTTCATTTCTCACGGGCCCGGCTCAACCGGGCAAGTCCCCCCAACCCGGGGCCCCAAAAACCCATGGCTGGCGGGCGTTGCCGCGAGAAGCGTTCAGCTGGGAATCAGCGTGGATCGGGCACCCAGCGTGGACGCTGTCCGGGGAAGGCCGACGGGTCGCGTGGTCGGCCACGGTAGGTGGGGATCACACCCATATCGACCAGGTTCTCGTAGCTGTCGTAGCGGATGCGGACGATTTCATCGGGGCGCTGGGAGCGGCGCTCGAAATCGGTCTTGCCCACTCGGTCGCGTTCACGGTCGCCGTGGGCGGTGCCGAGTTCCTGCTCGACCGGGCCGCTGTTGTCCCATTGAAACGACTTCCCGGTCGCCCCCGATTTGGGCAGTGCTCCGGAGGGTGCGCCCGGGGCACTGCGCTCGTAGGTGTCGCGCCCGGAGCGGCGGTCTTCTTCGCGCTCGCGCCAGGTGGGCTGCTTCTCCCGGAATACCGCGACGCCGATCACACCCACGTCGTCGGGCCGGCCAGTGCGGGATGCATACGATCTGGGTGCCCGGGTGAATTCGAAAGCGGCAATTTCCTTGCTGCTTTTGCGCCAGCCCGCGACGTCGTACCGCTGCCAGGAATCGAGCACGTAGCCGGTCTGGTCAAAGGCCGCGGTCTCGCCCGAGACCACGTTGACGCCGTCGACGGACACCACGTTGAGCAGGCGGCCGCGTGTCACGTTGTGCAGCTGGACCGCATAGCGAGCACCTGGTTCGCCAGCCACCCACAAGTCGCCTTTGAAGGGGTAGACGGGCAGGACTTTGCCGTTGTCCCGGTTGATGATGCGCACGTCAACGAGCTGGCCTTCGGCCATGGCGGGGACGGTGGCCAACAGGGCCGCGCTGGTGATCGCCCCCAGGACGAGGCGGCGGGAGATGCTGGTGCGGATAGAACTCATTTGGGGTCTCCTGATACCGTGTTGTTTCGGTGAAGTGATTACAGCGCGTCCATGTGTACGGCAGGGTTCCTGTTTGAAAACCTTGGGTAAAGATGTGTGGCAAGCTGTATGGGAGAGGGCTTTTGCCGGGGCGCTGCGGGCAGTTTCCAATGGCTGGAATAATCGGAGCCTGATTTCACAACTGAACCAAGGACACATCATGATCACAACCCCCAGCGGCCTGCAATACGAAGACACCGTGGTCGGTACTGGCGATGTCGCCAAAGCCGGCGGACCGGTGCAGGTGCACTACACCGGCTGGCTTTTCAACGACGGTGTGCAAGGCGCCAAGTTTGACTCCAGCAAGGACCGCGGCCAGCCATTCGAATTTCCCCTGGGCGCCGGTCACGTGATCAAGGGCTGGGACGAGGGCGTGGAGGGCATGGCCGTGGGCGGTACGCGCCTCCTGGTGATTCCCGCAACGTTGGGATATGGCGCCCGTGGCGCCGGTGGCGTGATCCCGCCCAACGCCACGTTGCTCTTCGAAGTCGATCTGCTGGCTGTTTGAGTATTCGGTAAACCGTGGTGTGAGCCCTCTCTCCACGAGGGCCACACCGCCAGCTGTTGAACACGGAGCCCTGCTGTTATGAACCCACGTCCTGCCATCCTGATCGCCCGTGCGGTTTTCCCTGAAGTGGTTGAGCGCTTGCGCGAACACTTCGATGTGGAGACCAACGACGATGATGCACCGTTCACGCCGGCGGAGTTGGCCTTGCGTTTGCAGGGCAAGGCTGGCGTGATGACCACGGGCAGCGAGCGCATCGACGCGGCTTTGCTGGCGGCCTGTCCGCATCTGCGGGTCGTGGCCAACATCGCCGTGGGGTTCAACAATTTTGATGTGCCCGCGATGTCGGCGGCGGGTGTGCTGGCGACCAACACGCCCGATGTGCTCACCGAAACGACGGCAGATTTTGGTTTTGCCCTGCTGATGGCCACGGCTCGCCGCATGGCCGAGAGCGAACGTTTCCTGCGTGATGGGCTCTGGAACCGCTGGGCACTGGACATGTTTGCGGGTGCCGAGGTGCATGGTTCGACCTTGGGCATTCTGGGCATGGGGCGCATCGGGCAAGCCATTGCGCGCCGTGCTGCGCTGGGTTTTGGCATGCCGGTGATCTACCACAACCGTTCGCGCCTCGATCCACAAACCGAGTCCGATTTGGGTGCGCGCTATGTGAGCAAAGACGAGTTGCTGGCGCAGGCCGACCACCTGATGCTGGTGCTGCCCTACAGCGCCGAGTCGCACCACACCATCGGCGCCACCGAACTCGCGCGCATGAAGCCCTCTGCCACGTTGATCAACATCGCCCGCGGTGGCATCGTGGACGATGTGGCCTTGGCCAGCGCTTTGCGCGAGCGGCGCATCGCCGCGGCCGGGCTGGATGTGTTTGAGGGCGAACCCCGTGTGCACCCCGACTTGCTCACCGTTCCCAACGTGGTGCTCACGCCCCACATCGCCAGCGCCACGCTCAAGACCCGCCGCGCCATGGCCGATCTGGCCGCGGACAACCTGATAGCCTTTTTTTCCCGGGGTGAAGCGCTGACACCCGTGAATGCGGGCCAGTTGGCGGGGCCCTGACTCGGGACGTTTTCTGGTTCCCCGGCAGACACGCTGCCGATGCCGCCCGTTATGGCTGGAGCAGTTCCAGCCAGGTCAGGTGACCCGCGAGACGCG
>JBFHEQ010000451.1:0-3127 GCA_041584075.1 Hydrogenophaga sp. | reverse complement strand
GAGAACAAGGTGACCTAGCGGGATTCCGAGCCGTGATCCGCCAAGACGTCGCGCAATGCCTGGGCATCCCCTCTGGGTTTTCGACCCATGGCATCCAGCTTCAGCGCACCCCGGACATCGTCACGGTCGTACACCATCAGGTGCACAAGCACCCAGGAGGACAACGGCTCACAGCGCACCCTGAGACTCAAGGCGTCCACCGGCTCGCCCTTCCAGCCTTGCACAGTGCTCACCTGGTAGTCCACGCCCCGATCGATGAGCCGCCACTCGGCCACCTTGGGATCTTCACAGAACAGCTGAATATAGATGTCGCTGTGCCGCGTCGCCGTGCCATGCCACACGGCGCCGCCCACATGCGGTGAAAACTCCACCAAGCGGTCCAGCCACACCAGGGCGAGCTCGCGCAAGGCTCGCAACTCGACGGGCTGGGTGTCGGCACAAAAAATCGCGATGTGGTCCCTGACAGCCGCGTCCATGACCGCCGCACTGGGCCAGGGCGTCCGCGGCCCACAACCCAGCAATTTGACAGCCTGACGCTTGGCACCGGCAAGGTCCATCCCCTCGTCCACCACCAGGCGCGCAGCCACCGCCGCCAGCTCGGCCTGCAGATCGGATCCATTCAAGTCCATGGCCCGATTGTGCCTGCGGGACACCGTGAACAGGCAAGCCACACCGGATGACCCCAGGGTTTGACGGACGCCTAGAATCGCTCCATGCATATTCATATTCTGGGCATTTGTGGGACCTTCATGGGCGGACTCGCCGCGCTGGCGCGCGAAGCGGGTCACCGGGTGACCGGCTGCGACGCGGGCGTTTACCCCCCCATGAGCGACCAGCTGAGCGCGCTGGGCATCGACCTCATTGAAGGGTTTGATGCCGACCAGCTGGCCCTGAACCCCGACATGTTTGTGGTGGGGAATGTCGTGAGCCGAGCCCGACGGCCAGACGGCACGCCCAAGTTTCCCCTCATGGAGGCCATTCTGGACAGCGGCGCCCGCTACACCAGCGGACCCCAATGGCTGGCAGATCATGTCTTGCAAGGCTGCCATGTGATGGCGGTGGCAGGAACCCATGGCAAGACCACCACCACCGCCATGCTGACCTGGATCCTGGAATCCACGGGGCAACAGCCTGGATTTCTGGTCGGCGGTGTGCCCATGAACTTTGGTGTGTCGGCCCGACTGGGCGCGCGCCACCCGGCCAGCAGCGAAGCGAAAGCCTCCACAGAAGCCAGCCAAGACACGAAGCGCCCCCTCTTCGTCATCGAGGCAGACGAGTACGACACCGCTTTCTTTGACAAACGCAGCAAGTTCGTCCACTACCGTCCCCGCACGGCCATCCTCAACAACCTCGAGTTTGACCACGCCGACATCTTCGACGACCTCGCCGCCATCGAACGCCAGTTTCACCACCTGGTGCGCACCGTGCCAGGTTCAGGCCGGATCGTGGTCAACGGCCTGGAGGACAGCCTGGAGCGGGTACTGCACCAGGGCCTGTGGAGCGAGGTGCGCAGTTTCGGCGCCGCAGTCAGCGACTTCACGGCTTTGGGCGAGCCCCATGCGTTTGATGTCTTGCAGCGGGGTGAGCGCCTGGGAAGGGTGGCGTGGTCGCTCACCGGTACCCACAACCAGCTCAATGCCCTGGCCGCGATCGCGGCGGCCGACCACGTCGGCGTCCCACCTGCCGCCGCCGCCGAAGCCCTGGGCCAGTTTGAAAATGTGCGCCGTCGCATGGAAGTGCGCGGCAGCGTGGCCCGCCCCGGTGGTGATATCACGGTGTACGACGATTTTGCCCACCACCCCACGGCGATCCGCACCACCCTGGACGGCCTGCGCCGACGGCTGAATCAGGAAGGCGGGCCGCGGGGGCGTATTCTGGCGGTGTTTGAGCCCCGCAGCAACACCATGAAGCTGGGCAACATGAAAGCCCAGCTGCCCTGGAGTCTGGCTTCAGCCGATCTCGCTTTCTGCCACACAAGCGGACTGGACTGGAGCGCCTCTGAAGCCTTGGCCGAACTCGGCGACCGGGCCGTCATGGCCGACCAGATCGACGAACTGGTGGACCAGGTCGTCGCTGCGGCGCAAGTCGGTGATCACATCGTTTGCATGAGCAACGGCGGATTCGGGGGCATCCATACCAAACTGCTCGCCGCCCTGGCCGGCAACAGATGAGCGGCGTCAGTAACCGATAGACAGGGTGGTCAGATCCACCGTGACCACCGGCTTGGCCAATGCCGCGCTGGCCGCACGGGCAAATGACACAGCCCACTCACGGTGCTCCGCGTCGCGAAAACGGCTTTCACCTGCGGCCTGTGCCACACACAGCACCTTGTCAGCGGTCAGCACTTTGCCACTTTGGCGGATGGGCTCGCAGTCCAGCTCTGTGAACTGCTGATCGAGCCAGAGGCGCGCCTGCTCGTGCGGCATGGGCTGGACCTCCTCCAGGTCAATGCGGTAGGTTCTGGAATCGCTCCAGGTCACGGCAACTTGGCTGCGCATGCAATCAGCTCCTAGAAAAATTGAGTCGGCAATCTGTATCAGACACCATTGTGCCTTGCTGGCCACGCCAGCCGCGGAACGCAGCATTTCCCCCTCCCACCGGTTCCCGCTCCATGGTCAGTGTCGGGAGGCCAAGCACTTTCAGCCGGCCATGCGCTCTGCATCGCTGAGCCCCCCACCCGGCAGGTCCTGAAAGCTGGACACGCGAAGAGGCGAATGGAACGCCTCGCGCAAAATGCTTGAGGGTGGCCGCGGATCCTGGCTCTGACCTACATCGCGGAAGACAGGCACGTCATCTCTTTGATCGAAGCGCAGCATCGCCATGGCGCGCCGTGTGATTCCATCGGCTCTGCGCGCACTTTCCGCATCGGTGGTCAAGCCGCCCGCATGGTAGAGAACAGAAAGATGGCGGGCGAGCTGTTCGGATGGAAAGCCGGTGCGGTCCTGCAGATCATCAAAATTGGCCGGTTGCGCCAGGAGCTCACGCATGATCACCATATGCGCTCCGCTGAACCAGCGTGCGGGCACTTGCGGGACCCGTCGCAAATACATGACCTTACGACGGTAGCGCTCAGGCAACACATCGCGGGACGTGCGCACGGCGTAGGTCCACATGACCCGGTGCAAAG
>JBFHEQ010000450.1:0-3131 GCA_041584075.1 Hydrogenophaga sp. | reverse complement strand
CCGCGGATCTCCAGGTCGTGCATGGCGAGGTAAAAGCCGCTGCCGAGTTCTTCCATCTGCTGAATGGCGTCGAGCCGCTGAGCGGCCTGTTTGGTGAGGCCTTCGATGTCGGGCACCATGAGATAAGCATAGGCTTGGTGGTGGCTGCGACCCACGCGGCCACGCAGCTGGTGCAGCTGTGCCAGGCCAAATTTGTCGGCCCGGGCCATCACGATGGTGTTGGCGGTGGGCACGTCGATGCCCGTTTCGATGATGGTGGAGCAGAGCAAGAGATTGAAACGCTGCGCCACGAAGTCGCGCATCACGCGCTCCAGCTCGCGCTCGGGCATCTGGCCGTGGGCAATGGCGATGCGCGCTTCAGGCAGCAGCTCTTCCAGTTTCTGCTTGCGGTTTTCGATGGTCTCGACTTCGTTGTGCAGGAAATAGACCTGGCCGCCGCGCTTGAGTTCGCGCAACACGGCTTCGCGGATCACGCCATTGCTTTCGCTGCGCACAAAGGTCTTGATGGCCAGGCGCCGCTGTGGGGCGGTGGCGATCACGCTCAGGTCGCGCAGGCCTTCGAGCGCCATGCCGAGCGTGCGCGGGATGGGGGTGGCGGTGAGTGTGAGCACGTCGACCTCGGCGCGCAACTGTTTCATTTGCTCTTTGTGGCGCACCCCGAAACGGTGTTCTTCGTCGATGATGAGCAGGCCGAGGTCTTTGAAGTGGGTTTTTTCGCTGAGCAGTTTGTGGGTGCCGACCACGATGTCCACCGAACCGTCGGCCACGCCCTTGAGCGCGGCCGTGATCTCTTTCTGGGAGCGGAAGCGGCTCATCTCGGCGATCTTCACGGGCCACTTCGCGAAGCGGTCCACCAGTGTCTGGTAGTGCTGCTCGGCCAACAGCGTGGTGGGCGCCAGAAATGCGACCTGGCGACCACCTGTCACGGCGACAAAGGCAGCGCGCAATGCCACCTCGGTCTTGCCGAAGCCCACATCGCCACAGACCAGCCGGTCCATGGGCTGCGGACTGATCATGTCCTGTATCACGGCGTGGATGGCCGCATTCTGGTCGGCCGTTTCATCAAATCCGAAATCGTTGGCAAACATCTCGTAGTCTTGCGCCGAGTAGCGGAAGGCGTGGCCCTGGCGCGCCGCGCGGCGGGCATAGATGTTGAGCAGCTCGGCGGCGGCATCGCGCACCTGCTCGGCCGCCCGGCGTTTGGCTTTTTCCCATTGCCCGCTGCCGAGCTTGTGCATGGGGGCTTCGTCCGCGCTCACGCCGGTGTAGCGTCCGATCAGTTGCAACTGGCTGACCGGCACGTAGAGCACGGCTTTGTCGGCGTACTCCAGGTGCAGGAACTCCATGAGGGCGGGCGAGCCGTCCGGGTTCTTGTCGCCCATGTCCATGTTGATCAGGCCCCGGTAGCGGCCAATGCCGTGGGCATTGTGGACCACCGGGTCCCCCAGGTTGAGTTCGGACAAGTCCTTGATCAGCGCGTCAACATCGCTGACCTGTTCCTGCTTGCGGCGTCGCCGCGCCGAGGGGCCTGCCGCGAACAGCTCGGTTTCAGTGACGTAGTCGATGCCGTCTTCCACCGAGGCAAAACCCACCGTCAAGGCGGCCGTGGCGATGCCGACCTTTTCTTCGCTTTCACGGAACTCGGCGAGCGAGTCAAACGCAGGCGGGTTCAAGCCGCTGGCCCGCAGGAAATCGAGCAGGCTCTCGCGACGGCCTTCGCTCTCCGCGAGGATCAGCACCCGGTGGGCCGTGTTGCGGATGTGGGCCTGCAGTCGCGCCAGCGGGTCCTCGGCACCGCGCACCACCGACAGGTCACCCAGTTTTTGCGCAAAGGCGTTGTCGGCCACATCTTCCAGTGCGGGTCGCACGGCGAGCTGGGCATGGGCATTGGCCTGACTGTAAAACTGCTCCGCGCTCAGGAAAAGCGATTCGGGCGGCAGGGCTGGGCGCTCCGGGTCGGTGCGCACCAGGCGATAGCGCTCTTGTGTGTCCTGCCAGAAGCGTTGAAAGGCCGGTTCGAGATCCCCGTGGAGCACCACGGTGGCCGCATCGCCCAGGTAGTCGAACACGGTGGCCGTGTCTTCAAAAAACAGCGGCAGGTAGTACTCGATACCAGCGGTTGCGACACCATTCCCCACGTCTTTGTAGATGCGGCTCTTGGTCGGATCACCCTCCAGCAGTTCACGCCAGCGGTTGCGGAACTTGGCGCGGGCCGCCTCGTCCATGGGAAATTCCCGTCCGGGCAGCAAGCGCACCTCCGGCACGGGGTACAGGCTGCGCTGGCTGTCGGGATCAAAGGTCCGGATGCTGTCGATCTCGTCGTCGAACAAATCGACCCGGTAAGGCACCAGGGAACCCATGGGGAACAGGTCGATCAGGCCGCCGCGCACGGCATATTCGCCCGGGCTGACCACCTGGGTGACGTGCTGGTAGCCCGCCAGGGTGAGCTGGCTCTTGAGCTTGGCCTCGTCCAGCTTCTGCTTGACCTTGAAGTGGAAGGTGTAGCCGGCCAGAAAGGCGGGCGGTGCCAGGCGGTAGAGTGCGGTGGTGGCGGGCACGAGGACCACGTCGGCACTGCCTTCGCTGTGCTCGGATTGCCCCCGGGTGTGGATGCGCCAGAGCGTGGCCAGCCGTTCGGATATCAGGTCCTGGTGCGGTGAGAAGCTGTCGTAGGGCAGCGTTTCCCAGTCGGGGAAAAGCGCCATGCGCAGGCCGGGTGCAAAAAAGCCGATTTCGTCGATCAGCCGTTGTGCGTCGCTGGCGTCTGAGGTGACGATGGCGGTCAGCCGGCCTTGGGCCTTGTCGCGCAAAGCCAGTTGGGCGAGCAGCAGTGCGTCGGCCGATCCGCTGGGGCGGGGCAGGGTGAAGCGTTTGCCGGGGTTGAGCTTGGGCAGTTCCATGGGCGGGAAAATCTCGGGTGCGATGGATCTGCAAGGATGTGCAGACCAAGACGAACACCCCCCTTCCAGAGGGAAGGGGGGTGCCGATGGCTTGATTTTAGAATGGTCGCTGTTTGCGCGCTGGGACCCATCCATTGACCTCATCTCCCTTACCCCGTTGTTTTGCGCTGCTGCCTTGTGCCGGCAGTGGTTCCAGAGCGGGTACCGCTTCGCCCAAACAGTACCAGCCCT
>JBFHEQ010000449.1:0-3143 GCA_041584075.1 Hydrogenophaga sp. | reverse complement strand
GCACGAAAAGCCATCAAAGGGAGTTTGAATGAAACGGTTGAACGCAGCGGTCATTGTGGCGTTGTCTTGGGTTCTGGTTGCCTGTGGGGGTTCCCAGGAGCAGGTCGTTGCTTCCAAGTCTGGCACCGCCAGTGCTGTTTCCTCCCCCCAGGCCAATCAGGACCTTGTACACGGTGAAGCCGAAGGCTTGAGCACGCCAGGGTATGGCATCCCCGCCGAGGGCGTGGACCGTGCAGCGATGCTGCAAAAGCTGTCCAGGCACTTCAATGGGCGCTTTGCCAATGAGCCAGAAGGTTTGATGGGGCAGCGCCAGGCCGATGCGGGCGTCAAGGTCCTTAAGAGTTTCGCGAAAAGTGACGGCGCGGGACCTGCTGCGGTGCACCGGTTCTTCAATACCCTGACAGGGGTTCATTTCTACACGATTTCCGAGGCCGAAAAGGCCAGGGTCGCGCAAGCGCTGCCCCACTTCAATTACGAAGGGTCTGCGTTTTTCTCGCTCACGGCCGCTGACGCTCCGCTCAGTCCTGTGTACCGGTTTTACAGCATTTACACGGGCACCCACTTCTACACGATCTCTTCGGATGAGCGCGACTACGTCCTCACAAACTACGCGCAATATTTCAGCTTCGAAGGGGTGGCGTGGTTCGCCACGGTGTATTCGGGACCTGGGTGGGTGCCCATGCACCGCTTTTACAACAACGACACGGGCACGCACTTTTACACCACCAGCGAGGAAGAGCGCCTGCGCGTGATCGCCACGCTTTCTTTCATGGAGTACGAGGGAATTGGCTATTACGTGCGGGCAGATGGTGCTGCCTTGCCCGTGTCCCCGGTTTCAAGCAGCAATGCGCGGGGAGGCTGCCTCTCACCCAGCAGCACCTCCGAGAGCCTTTCTTGCGATGGCGCCAGCGAGCTGCCATTGCGATCTCATGTGGAGGGAAACCGCCAGCTGGACGTGACGGCCAGCCGGTTTGTGGCTTTGCCCGGTCGGTCGACCACCGATTGCACCGTCGATACCGTGACTGGCCTGGTGTGGGAGTCCAAAGATGCCTATCCCGGGACACGTGGGGCCAATCGTCGCTTTACACACCTCGACCGCACAGACAGCCCGCAAGTGGTTGAAACACGGCCCGTATGGATAGCCGCCACGTCTCAGTTCGAGATCCTGTCCATTCCAAGGGTCCCTACTCAAGCGGAGGTCGACTCCAGTGACAACAGCCAGGCCTATGTCGACCATGTGAACGGGCTTTTTCTTTGTGGCTTCACCGATTGGCGTATCCCCACGGCTTCTGAGCTGCTCAATGTCCTGGAGTTCGGTTGGGAGAGTTTTCCGATGCCGAACGCAGGAATTGGCCCCTACCTGTCTTCGGACGTGACGACTTTCCAGTTCGATGGAAAGAACACGGCTGGCGAAGCACAGAGGTACACCGTGGACAGCGTTGTGGCCGTGGACAGTCGCGCCGCGGTGTCCAGCAACGCGAACTCGGATGGCGATTTCGTCACGGTCAAGCCTCGCTCCGGAAGCTTCACGGTGGGTGTCGCCGCCGCCAATCTCCATCTGGTGCTGGTGCGGGGTGCGGCGGTACCGAGTCAGTCCCGGTACAGCGTCACAACGTTTCCCTACCCAAGGGACGCGGCCAACAATGGGGTGATCGACAACTGGAGCAAGCTGCAGTGGCGGCGTTGTCTGGAGGGTGAAATCTGGAACGGGTCAACCTGTATCGGGCAGCCAATCTCCCTGAATCTCTACGACGCGCTGGCCAATGCGGCGCTGGCTCCCGGGTGGCGCATGCCCGGGATCAAGGAACTGGATTCAATCGGCGTTCGCCGACAAGACGCTTCGGTCGCGCAATGGGACACCACGGCATTCCCATCCACAGCTTTGAGTTCGAACCCGAAGGGTGTGTGGTCCATGTCGCGGCATTGGCGCCCTATATATGACCAGGCGCAAGGAAAACAGGGGCTTCCAGGCTACCAAGCGAGTGTCCAGGGAACCACCTTGGGAACCCCGGCTGCAAGCATCAGCCTGATGTCTCGCTACAAAACGGGCTATTCGCGGTTGCTGCGGGTTCACCCGTGAAGGGCGTCCAGTTTCTGACCGGTAGGTGGTCGCCGTTTTTACCTTCGCTTCGGTGCCGCCTTGGCGCGTGCCCGACTGACTGATCACGCGGTTCAAGCTGATGGGCCCAGGTGGACTGTGGCCCATTGCAGGGTCTGGGCGAGCGCGTCTGGCGCGTCGCACGCCAGCGACTGCCGCTCGGGCATGGAGCGCAGCCAGGTCAACTGGCGTTTGGCCAGCTGCCGCGTGGCGAAGATGCCTCGGTCGCGCAGTTCTGCCAGTTGGGCCTGATTCAGTTCGGCGCCGCCGTTGGCGTCCATCGCCTCCCAGGCCTGGCGGTAGCCCACGCAACGCATGGAAGGCAAATCGGCATGGAGGTCGCCGCGCCCGCGTAGGCCTCGTACCTCCCGGAGAAAGTCCGCTGCCAGCATGGCGTCAAAACGTTGTGCGATGCGCCCGTGCAACCAGGCCCGGTCGGTGGGCTCCAGCGCCAGCAGGGCGCCTGGGGCGATCGGGTTGACATGGGCCGATTCGGCGCCGCCCGTTTGGAAACTGGAAATGGGGCGCCCGGACACCGCGAAGACTTCCAGCGCTCGCTGGATGCGCTGGGAATCGTTGGGGAACAGGCGTTCGGCGGTCGGGGGATCGATGTGCGCCAGTTCGGCGTGCAGGGCCGGCCAGCCCAAGGCTTGCGCGCGGGCTTCGATACCAAGGCGCACCTCAGCGTTGGCTTTGGGCATGTCGTCCAGGCCTTGCATGAGCGCCTTGAAATACAACATGGTGCCGCCGACCAGCAGCGGAATGCGGCCCGCCGCCGTGATTTCGGCCATCGCCGCCAACGCGTCGGCGCTGAATTCCGCCGCCGAATAGCTCTGCGCGGGGTCGAGAATATCCACCAGACGATGCGGATAAGCGGCCAGCACCTCACGGGAAGGCTTGGCGGTACCGATATCCATGCCGCGATAGACCAGCGTCGAGTCGACACTGATCAGCTCGCAGGGCAGCACACGCGCCAGCTCCAGCGCCAGATCGGTCTTGCCCGAGGCGGTGGGACCCATGAGAAAGATGGCGGGAGGCAGAGAAG
>JBFHEQ010000448.1:0-3152 GCA_041584075.1 Hydrogenophaga sp. | reverse complement strand
GTTCTCCAACGTGCCCGAGTGGGGTGTGATCTCCATGTGGGATGTGGACACCATCTACAAAGTCCCCCGCATCCTGCACGAGCAAGGCCTGGATGGCCTGATCTGCGACAAGCTGCGCCTCAACACGCCGCCCGCCATCCTGAAGCGCTGGGACGACCTGGTGCACGAAGTGGAGCATCCGCAGCACACGGCGCACATCGCCATGGTCGGCAAGTACGTCGACCTGTCCGACAGTTACAAGTCGCTGAACGAGGCGCTGCGCCACGCCGGCATGAAAAACCATGCCAAGGTCCAGATCGAATACATCGACTCCGAAACCCTGAACGCGGACAACGTGGCCAAGGCCCTGGGCCGGTTTGATGCCATTCTGGTGCCCGGCGGTTTCGGCAAACGGGGCGTTGAAGGAAAGATCAGCGCAGCGCGCTACGCCCGTGAAAACAAAGTGCCTTACCTGGGCATCTGCCTGGGCATGCAAGTGGCCACCATCGAGTACGCCCGCCACGTCGCCGGCCTGAAAGATGCCAACAGCACCGAGTTCGAAGCCGACACGCCCCACCCGGTGATCGCACTCATCGACGAATGGCAAGACGCCGACGGCTCGATCCAGAAACGCGATGCCCAGTCAGACCTCGGCGGCACCATGCGCCTGGGCGCCCAGGCCTCCGATGTGTCGCCCGGGACGCTGGCCCATCAAATCTACGGCCCGGTGGTGACCGAGCGCCACCGCCACCGCTACGAAGCCAACGAACATTACCTCGACCGCTTGCGTGAGGCAGGTCTGGTGATTTCAGCACTGACCCAGCGTGAACACCTGACGGAGATGGTTGAATTGCCCGAAAGCGTTCACCCCTGGTATGTCGGTGTGCAGTTCCACCCTGAATTCAAGTCCACCCCATGGAACGGCCACCCGCTGTTCAACGCCTACATCCGGGCCGCACTGGACCACCACACCCAGCCCTCACTCAAAGCCGTCGCCTGACCGCCGGCCTTTCGGACCCACACCATGCAGCTCTGCGGATTCCCCATCGGCCTGGACCGGCCTTTTTTCCTGATTGCCGGTCCCTGCGTGATCGAATCCGAGCAACTCCAGATGGATGTGGCCGGGCAACTCAAGGACATCACGGCAAGCCTGGGCATCCCCTTCATTTTCAAGAGCAGCTTTGACAAGGCCAACCGCAGCAGCGGTACCACGTTCCGCGGCCCCGGCCGTGAGAAAGGCCTGGAGATCCTGGCCAAGGTGAAGCGCGAACTGGGCGTTCCCGTCTTGACCGACGTGCACACCGAAGACGACATCGCAGCAGCCGCTCAGGTGGTCGATGTCCTGCAGACGCCGGCGTTCCTCTGCCGACAGACCGATTTCATCCGCGCCGTGGCCCAGTCGGGCAAGCCGGTGAACATCAAGAAGGGCCAGTTTCTCGCGCCACACGACATGAAGAACGTGATCGACAAGGCGCGCGCAGCGGCCAGGGAAATGGGCCTGGAAGAAGACAATTTCATGGCCTGTGAGCGTGGTGCCAGCTTTGGCTACAACAACCTGGTCAGCGACATGCGCTCGCTGGCCATCATGCGCGAAACGGCTGCGCCCGTGGTGTTTGATGCGACCCACAGTGTGCAATTGCCTGGCGGTCAAGGCACGAGCAGCGGCGGACAGCGTGAAATGGTGCCGGTGCTGGCGCGCGCGGCCGTCGCCGTCGGCGTGGCCGGTCTGTTCATGGAAACCCACCCCGATCCCGCCAACGCCATGAGCGATGGACCCAATGCCGTTCCGCTCAAACACATGAAGGCCTTGCTGGAAACGCTGCTCGCACTCGACAGCATCACCAAGAAGAATGGCTTCCTCGAAAACCACTTTCAAGCCTGAACCGCCATGTCCGCTTACATCATTGCCAACGTCACGGTCACCAACCCCGCTCAGTACGAGGAATACAAAAAATGGTCCTCGGCCGCCATGCAGGCACACGGCGCCGAAGTCTGTGTGCGCGGTGGGGCTGCGCAAGTACTGGAGGGCGACTGGGTGCCCGAACGCATCGTGGTTTTGAAGTTTTCGACCATGGAAGCCGCCAAGGCTTTCGACAGCTCGCCTGAGTACAGCAAGGCACGTGAAGCACGCCAGGGCGCAGCCATCATGCGCATGATCGTGGTTGAGGGCGTCTGACCCTGCCACTTTGTTTATTGTTTGTTTATTGATCCAAAGGTAGAGACACATGAGTGCAATCGTTGACATCGTCGGCCGCGAAATTCTGGACAGCCGAGGCAACCCCACCGTGGAATGTGATGTGTTGCTGGAGTCCGGCGTCATGGGTCGTGCGGCCGTGCCTTCGGGCGCGTCCACGGGATCGCGCGAAGCCATCGAGCTGCGTGACGGCGACAAGAGCCGCTACCTCGGCAAGGGCGTGCTCAAGGCCGTTGAACACATCAACACCGAGATCGGCGAAGCCGTTCTGGGCCTGGACGCATCCGAACAAGCCTTCCTGGACAAGACCCTGATCGACCTCGACGGCACCGACAACAAAGGCCGCTTGGGCGCCAACGCCATGCTGGCCGTGTCCATGGCCGTGGCCCGCGCCGCCGCCGAAGAAGCTGGCTTGCCTCTGTACCGCTACTTTGGCGGCATGAGCGCGGTGCAGATGCCCGTTCCCATGATGAACGTCATGAATGGCGGTGAACACGCCAACAACAACCTCGACCTGCAAGAGTTGATGATCATCCCCGTGGGGGCACCCAGCTTCCGCGAAGCCCTGCGCTACGGGGCCGAGGTGTTCCACGCGCTCAAGAAAATCCTGCACGACAAAGGCATCAGCACCGCCGTAGGCGACGAAGGCGGTTTTGCCCCCAACGTGGCCAACCATGAAGCCGCGATCCAGATGATTCTGGAAGCCATCGACAAAGCCGGGTTTGTGGCCGGCGAACAGATCGCCCTGGGTCTGGACTGCGCCGCCTCCGAGTTCTACAAAGACGGCAAATACGAACTGTCCGGCGAAGGTCTCAGCCTCACCGCCCAGGAATGGACCGACATGATGGCCAACTGGGTCGACAAGTACCCGATCATCAGCATCGAAGACGGCATGGCCGAAGGCGACTGGGATGGCTGGAAACTGCTGACCGACCGCCTGGGCGCCAAGGTGCAGATCGTGGGCGACGACCTGTTTGTC
>JBFHEQ010000447.1:0-3152 GCA_041584075.1 Hydrogenophaga sp. | reverse complement strand
GACCGTTCGGAAACGAAAAAGCACCTCACGCCGCCAGGGCGTGAGGTGCTTTTTGCTTGAGCGGCTTCAGCGAGGCTTGCGCGGCACCATGGGGCCACGGCCCTCGATGTGGCGGAAATTGATGCGGCCCTTGGTCAGGTCGTAAGGCGAGAGTTCCAGAGAAACCCGGTCACCCGCGAGGATGCGGATGTGGTTTTTCTTCATCTTGCCCGCCGAATAGGCGATCAATTGGTGTCCGTTGTCCAGGGTCACGCGAAAACGGGTGTCGGGCAACACCTCGTTGACGATGCCCATCATGTCGATCAGTTCTTCCTTGGCCATGCTCAGTACTCCAGTAATCAGAAATTGCTTCGTTTGCTCAGATACAGATAGGGTCTGCAGGCGACATCACCGCCGCAGGGTAGGGGCGACCACGCTGGCGCAGCGTGTCTTTCACCCAGTCGATGCCTTGGGCCACCGCATAGCGGGCCGCTGCATCGAAGGTCGGGAAGTCGTCGACAAACCGCATCACGCGATCGGTGCTGGCGCTGCCCGCTCCGCTGGCAATGGACACCTGAGCGGCGAAACGCCCGCCGGGCAGGGCCTTGGGGCAGGCCGCGATGCGGTACTGACCCAGATTCAGCGATGACACCCTCTTCGTGTCAAAAGTTGTTGGCTGGCTGTTCTTGTTGTTGCTATTGGAAATTGTTGTTGTATGAATCATCAAATTATCGTGGGGTGTGGCGTCAAAGCCAAATGTTTGCAAGACGCGCGTCACCCGAAAACTACATGTGGCAGCCCCAGGCGCCGGGGGTAACCGCTGCCAAGTGCCGATCGGGCAGGTGAAACACCTCCGACAAGAACCGGCGCCATCGCCATGACAGTGGCAACAGCTGCAGCAGGTAAAAAAGACCACGGCACTGTGAGAGAAGCACCCATGGCACGCCAAGGAGGGGCTAGACCGGCGACCCCACTGTTCTCATAAAAAAACAGCCTGTCAGGGGCAAGTGCATTCCGGTGGTGAAACCCAAATGCGGCCAGTCGCCCAAGGCGAACCTCTTAATGTACCACGATGTGGAAAAAATGCAAGTTTTAAGTCGCCGGCAGCCCACGGTCAGCCCCGTCCGCAGCGCAATCTGAACTGCCTGTCTCGCGCTTCCTGGCGCCGGGCTTTCCACCAATCCTGCTCTGAAGCCGACAACGGCTGCTGGGTCCGGGCATCGATCCCGCGGATTTTTTCGTCCAGCAACTTGCACTCGCTTTGCTTGTCACCCGGTGAAGAAGAACGCTGCGCCACAGGCGGGCGCTGAGCGGAAATCCCCTCCTGTTTCAGACCTCGCTCGGCCAGAGCAATCTTCTGATTCAGCGTCAGGTTGCGCGGTACCGTCACCATGCGGTCCACCAGGGCATTTTGCTGGTTGCAGTGCCGGGTCGACCAGAAGGCACCGCCCGAATAGCGCTTGCACCGGTACAGGGTGTGGGAGGACGAGCTTTCAGGCATGGACGGTATGGCGCTGACCGGCGCCTGGGTGTTTGCCGAACTGCGCTGGGCGACACCCGCACCACAACCCGCGTCGCTGTACACCACCTGCTCGCCCACCTGGCAGCGGGTCCAGGTCTTTGCGGGTTCGGCTCGCTGGCGCTGTGCCTCTTGGCGCAGCCTCTCCTGGATTTGTGCGCGCAGCGCCGGCGCCGACGCCACCGGGGCCTCTCGCGCAACAACAGGTGCGGACGCGGGCACAGGCTTGTTCCCTGAATCGCCCTGCAACCAGGATTGGTAGCCCCAAAACCCCGCCACGCCCAGCGCCACCATGGCGACTGCGATGAGGAGTGTCGTCCTGGCGCTGCTGGCCGGAGGGGTGAACGGCGAGGCCTCTGTGACCTCGGCCCACTCAGGCACCGAATTGCGATCGGTCATCGTGCAACAACACTTGTTCCCATTGATCGGCCTGGGTTCTCACTGCTGCTCCACCACCACCTTCACCAGGGTGCCCACCGCCGGATCGGCCTCGGCACCGTACAGACCGTTGAGCAGGCGCAACTGGCGCGCGGCCTGTGGCAGCGGCGCCGCCTGGCGCTCCAGCTCGGCGACGCCGCCGCGCGGGAACGGCACCACGCGAATCTGCCAGGGCCTGGCGGCCCGGGTATCGGCAGCGTTCATGGCTCTGAACGACTGCTCAACGGCCTTGAGCCCCGGCTGCGCCTGCTGGCGTGCGGCCGGGCTGGCTGCGAGGTAGAGCAGGGCGTAGTTGAGCTGCTGCGGGCCGGTCACGATGGTGGCCTCCACCCCTTGCGACTGCCCGTTGGCGGCCTGGTTGGTGCCCACGAAATGGGTCGATGTGAAGCCGTTGAGCTGACCGCGCGTGGCCTTGCCCTGCGTCGGCTTGAAGGCGTTGCGGATGATCTGATCGTGGGAGCTGCCCGCCTTGGGTGGCAGGGTCACCATGCGCAGCGCTGCATCGCCCTTGGGGTTGACGAAGGTGAGCGATGTGGCGGCGTTCTGGATGCGCCAGCCGGTGGGCGCGGTCAGGGCGATGCCCAGACCCGGGTGGTAAAAATGCTGCCCGCGGGTCAGGCCCTGCTCGGGGCCTTCACCAAAACGCACACCCTCCATCGCCTGCAGAAACCGCTGGCGGCCGTCGTCCTTGTAGTCGCCTTGGTATTGGGCGGCGATGCGCCGGATGGAGGCAAGACGCTGGTCGTTGCTGGGGTGGGACGCCAGCCAGGAGTTGCCCTCTGATGCCTCGCGACCCTCAGCCCGCGCCACGTCGCCGGCGTACTGTTCTTGTGATTTGAGCACCTGGATCACGTCGACCATGTTGTCGGGGGCATAACGGGTGCGCGACAGGTATTCGGCGCCCAGGGTGTCGGCCTGCAGCTCTTGCTCGCGGCTGTACTTGGCCACATAACCGGCGGCCACGCCCTGCGCGGTCTGGCCGGCCAGCTCGGTCGCACCCGTCACGCCCTGGCTCTCCAGCACCGCTCCGAGAATGGTCGCGGCAAAAACGCCCAGACCGGCGTCTTGCTGACGCGTGGCCCGCTGGGCGCCGTGGCGGGCGGTGACGTGGCCGATCTCATGGCCGATCACGCCGGCCATGTCGGCCTCGCTCTCCATGTAGGCCAGGATGCCGCGGGTGATGTAGACGTAGCCGCCCGGCAGCGCGAAGGCATTG
>JBFHEQ010000446.1:0-3171 GCA_041584075.1 Hydrogenophaga sp. | reverse complement strand
TGCCCTTCGATCAGTGCTTCGAATACCTTGCCAGGCTTTGACCCTTTCCATTGGGACGATGACCCAGACAGCAGCCAGCCTGCGGTCATGGAGCTCATGGGTACCAGGCTCATGCTGGTGCCCAGCAGCGCGGCGATCTGGCGGGCGAAATGGGTCTTCCCAACCCCTGGCGGCCCCAGCAGAAGAATGGGTGTGACTTCCAGGCTGTCGCGGCTGTCCTGGCTCAAGGCGACGTGGCGTTTCACGTCGTCGAGTACTTCACCAAAATTGGGCAGCAGGTCGTACAGCGGCCCCATTTCGGGTACGCCCGATGGCTTGACAGCAAAACGCTCGGGCCCGCGTTCCAGCATGCGCTGATAGATGTTCATCAAGCTCTCGTGGTCGCGTTCGTTGCCGCTCGATTGCAGGCGGTGAAGCCTGCTCTCGACATCGTCGGCACTGAACACGTTGCGCATCTGGGCGATGGGCAAACCCATGGAAGAGGAAGCGACCAGGCTGTTGGAGCTCATGCGTTTCTCCTGTGGTGTGGGACAACGCCTTCATTCAAGCACAAGACGTGCCTGACCTCAATCTGGAAACAACATGAGAAAAGTGCGGTTTTCCACAGTACTGGAGGCAGAAAAACGAAAACCGCCCGAAGGCGGCTGGTAGAGATGGTGAATCCCGAGAAATGAACGAAATCAGGCCCCGCCGTTGATGACTTGCTGCAATTCACCCGACTCGTACATCTCCATCATGATGTCCGAGCCACCGACGAACTCACCCTTGACATACAGCTGGGGGATGGTGGGCCAGTTGCTGTATTCCTTGATGCCCTGGCGGACGCCTTCATCTTCCAGCACGTTGACGGTTTTGACGGTTTTTGGCTCAACGCCGCAGGCTTTCAGAATCTGGATGGCACGGCCTGAAAAGCCGCACATGGGAAAACTGGCATTGCCCTTCATGAAGAGCACGATATCGTTGGATTTGACGACCTGGTCGATCTGGGTTTGCACGTCGCTCATGGCAGGGCTCCTGAAACAGTTGGGTCGAAACGACCTGTGAAGATGTCCGATTATCGCCCTTGTGGCCATTGACCGCCGCTGCACCGTTCGATGCCAGCGAGGTCGGCGCGGCTTTGAACGTGCTGAAAGCCTCTGTCCGACAGCAACGCCCGGACGGCGGGAGCCTGGTCATGACCGTGCTCAAGGAGCAGCCAGCCTTGTGGTTGCAGGGCTTCGGGGGCGGTGGCGACCAGGTCGCGCAAATCGTTCAGACCGTCCTGTCCCGCTGTGAGCGCCGAGATGGGTTCGTGGGTCAGGGCAGGGAGGTGATCATCCTGTTCGGCAATGTAGGGTGGATTGCTGGCGATCACATGAAAGCGCTGACCCACCACCGCGTGCAGCCATGAGCCCTGGTGAAACGAGACGTCCAGCCTCAGGCGCTCTGCATTGGAACTGGCGACGGCCAATGCGCCCACGCTGGCATCTGTGGCGGTGACATGGGTGGCAGGGCTGTGGGATTTCACTGCCAGCGCGATGGCGCCGCTGCCGGTGCCGAGGTCTAGAAAGGTGGCTGGCACGGGGGCTCGCAAAAGGCATTCCAGCGACCACTCCACCAGTGTTTCGGTGTCCGGGCGCGGCACGAGCACACGGGGGTCCACTTGAAGGCGCAGTCCAAAAAATGCTTTGCTGCCTTCGATGTAGGCCAGCGGCTCGCCTGAGAGTCGCCGCTGGACGGTATCGGCCAGGCGGCGCCCGGCTTCTGCAGGCAAAACATCCTGATCGTGGCTCACCAGCCAAGCGCGATCGTTGGGATCGCGTCGCAAGGCGAGCAGGAGCAGCATCTGGGCATCGAGGCGATCCAGGCCTTGGGTTTGGGTCTGTTTCAGGGCCTGGCCCAGCGTGACGGCCTTTGTTGGCATGGCTTGCTCGCGGTCAAAAGCTGTTGTTGTGTTCCAGCTCCGCCAGCAGCTCGGCACCGCGAGCGACCTGCAAGGCGTGGATCACGTCGCCCATGTCACCTTCCATCACCGCCAGCAGCTTGTACAGGGTGAGGTTGATGCGGTGGTCGGTGAGGCGGCCCTGGGGGAAGTTGTAGGTGCGGATGCGATCGCTGCGGTCGCCGCTCCCGATGAGTCCTTTGCGCGTGGCGGCTTCTTTCGCCGCGCGTTCGCTGCGGTCTTTCTCTTGCAGCCGGGCCGTGAGCACCTGCAGGGCTTTGGCTTTGTTGCTGTGCTGGCTGCGTCCGTCCTGGCACTCGGCGGTGATGCCGGTGGGCAGGTGGGTCACGCGCACGGCAGAGTCGGTCTTGTTGATGTGCTGCCCACCGGCGCCGCTGGCCCGGTAGGTGTCGATGCGCAGTTCACTGGGGTTGAGCTGCACGGCCTGGGTTTCGTCTGGCTCGGGCATGACCGCCACCGTGGCCGCGCTGGTGTGGATGCGTCCCTGCGTTTCCGTGACCGGGACACGCTGCACGCGGTGCCCGCCGGACTCAAACCGCAGTTTGCCGTAGGCGCCCGCGCCGACGATGCGCAGCACCACTTCTTTGTAGCCGCCCAGTTCGCTGGGCGATTCGCTCACGATCTCTGTGGTCCAGCGCTGGGTATCGGCAAAACGGGTGATCATGCGGGCCAGATCGCCGGCGAACAGGGCCGATTCGTCGCCGCCGGTGCCAGCGCGAATCTCCACGAAGGCATTGCGCTCGTCGTCGGGATCTTTGGGCAGCAGGAGGTGCTGCAGCTCGGTGTCCAGCACCTCGAGATCGCTCCTCGCCTGTTCGATTTCGTCTTGCGCCATGTCAGCCATGTCGGGCTCCTGCAACATCGCGGTTGCTGTGGCCATGTCCTCTTCGCGTTGCAGGTAGCGGTTGAAGACCTCGGTGATGGTGCTCGCTTCGGCATGTTCCCGGCTCAGCGCGCGAAACCGGTCCATGTTGTCGACCACATCGGGTGCGGCGAGCAGGGCGTCCAGTTCGTGGAGCCGGGCGCGCTGGCGCATCAAGGTATCGCGGACAAAGGGTTTCATGGCGGCGGAATGGGAAGAGGGGCAGGAAGTTCACGGGAGCAGTGCCAGGTGCACTGAAGGGGCACGGAATGACCGTGCCCGGGGGCGGTGAGCTTCGCTAGGACTGCCGTGGAGGCTTCCCGGCGTCTTCCCTGAGGAAAAGGCGGGACACCGTTTGCGCCGTGGC
>JBFHEQ010000445.1:0-3177 GCA_041584075.1 Hydrogenophaga sp. | reverse complement strand
ATCGCGCTGGACGGCTACCTGGCCATGGCGCCCGATGCGCTGGCGCCCCTGGGCGGCTACCCGGGCGACGAGGACAAGGCCCGGGCCCTGTTTGCCACGCTCGACCAGAGCAAGACCCGGCAAGACATGCTGGCCTCGGCCAAAGCGCTCATGGGCCGCGCCGACAGCACCGGTCGCGTGGGCGTGGTGGGGTTCTGCTACGGCGGCGGCATTGCCCACATGTTGTCGACCCAGATGCCCGATCTGGCGGCGGCCGTGCCTTTCTACGGCAACCACCCCCCGGCCGAAGACGCGGCCAAAGTGAAAGCGCCGCTGCAGATCCACTTTGCCGAAGTGGACGACCGCATCAACAACGCCTGGCCGACCTATGAGGCGGCCCTGAAGGCGGCCGGCGCGCGCTACGAGGCACACCGGTATCCGGGCACCCAGCACGGCTTCAACAACGACACCACCCCCCGCTTTGACGCCGCCGCCGCCAAGCTGTCATGGGGCCGGACCATGGCGTTTTTCAAAGAACACGTGAAAGGGTGAAGGGTGCCCACCTTGGCCCGACGGTCTCCCAGGAACAACGACTCACTGGAGTCCCGTCCATCGCCTCAGGTTTGGGCCTCTTCGGGTTCGTCCAGCTCAATTTTTCCTTCGTCCAGGTAGCGTTCGAAGTCGGCAACAGGAATGGCGGTGGAGCCGTGCGCATCGCCTTCCACCCAGCTCAGGGTGACATCGAGCTCGGTGATGGCCACTTCCACCGGTCCTTTGCGAATTTCCATGATCGGACCGTCGCCCTCGCGGTATTCAATGGTGCCCACAATGCGTGCGGTTTGAGTCATCGGTATCCCCTTTCTCTGGTGCGTGAACTCTGCGTTTCAGTATGCGCCGGTTGACCCGCTCATGCAAACCGACCCAGGCTCTCCCCGGGCAAGGTCCGGGGTCTCAGCACCGTGGTGATCAGTGCCAGAAGCACTATCGGGAGTGGCTTGGTTTTTCGGGATGAGTGGTGGCAATCCCCTTCCCCGAATGATCTGCGGGCGTGACCAGCGCCGGGCCCAGGTCTTCTCTGCTGATTCATCAAATGTGGTGCAGCAACGGCGGTACCAGACGCGGGTCGCGCAGCTTGTCCACCCACCACTGCAGCGCGGGCCCTGCGCGGTGCGAATGCCAGCCTACGTAGAGCAGATTCGGCTCGCGCGGGTCTTGGGTGGTCAGCGCCACCAGCGTACCTTGCGCCAGATGGTGGCGCACTTTCTCCAGCGGTAGCCAGCCC
Organism: Hydrogenophaga sp.; assembly: GCA_041584075.1. Classification (GTDB taxonomy): domain Bacteria; phylum Pseudomonadota; class Gammaproteobacteria; order Burkholderiales; family Burkholderiaceae_C; genus Hydrogenophaga. The sequence continues at coordinate 1,916 of JBFHEQ010000445.1, read as the reverse complement.
ACGCCCAGCCCTGCCACCTGGGCGGCAATCTTGGCGCGCATGCTGGGCATGGCCAACCGCTCCTGGTGCGTCTGCACGCCATAGCTGCGGGCCACAGCCAGGCGCGAGGTATCGGCGACCACCACCGCGCGGTGAGCGGTGATCGCCTCCATCGAGAGCGGCTGCCCGTCTTTCACCTGGCGCGCCAGTGGGTGCCGCGGCGCCACGGCAAACACCCATTCCAGCTGGGCCAGTTCAAACCATTGCAGATGCGCCATCGCCGGTGGCTCGTTGGTGGCAGCCACCACCAGGTCGGCACGCTGGTCCAGCAGCGACTCCCAGGTGCCGCCCAGCACTTCGTGGGCAAAGCGCAAGCGCACACCGCTGTTGAGCGCATCGAAGTCGGCCACCAGCGACAGCAGCGCTTCGATGTTTGCCAGCTCGTCGGTGACGATGCGCAGCTCGGACTCCCAACCTAGCGCCACCTGTTTTACGCGCTCGGTCAGGCGCTGCGCCTGGGCGTGCAGCTGCGCGCCTTGCTCGACCAGCAGCAGCCCGGCCGGCGTGAGTGCGATGCGGTAGCCCGCGCGGTCGAAGAGCAGCGCGTCCAGCCGCTCTTCGAGCTGGCGCGCGGCGTACGACACGGTGGACGCGGCCTTGCCCAGCCGCTCGGCGGCGCGCGACAGGCTGCCCGTGGCACGCACGGCTTCCAGCAGTTGCAGGTCGTCCAGGCTCAACATATTCGATGGTTTCGCATGAGTTCATCGAGATTATGGCGTCTGTTGGCCATCGAATGGCCAGACACTGGATCCATCAGCTCAGAAGGTGGGCTGAAAACCCCGCAAGACATCAACGAAACAACCGAAGGAAACATCATGAACCGCTTTGACGGAAAAAACATTCTGGTCACCGGTGGCAGCAGTGGCATCGGCGCCGCCGTCGCCATCGCTTTTGCCCGCGAAGGTGCCCGTGTGGCGATCACCGGCCGCGACGCCGAGGGCCTGGCCCGGGTGAAGGCCGAGCTGGGACCGAACGCGCTGGCGCTGGTCAGCGAAGCCGGCAACGTGTCCGCACAGACCGCGCTGGTGGCCACGCTACAAGAACAGATGGGGGTGATCGACGGCGTCTTCATCAACGCCGGTGTGGCCAAATTCGGCCCCCTGGCACAGATCGACGAAACCACATGGGACAGCAGCTTCGACACCAACGTCAAAGGCCCCTACTTCCTGATCCAGCGACTGGCCCCGCTGATGACCCGAGGTGGATCGATCGTGCTCAATGGCTCGATCAACGCCCACATCGGCATGCCGAATTCCAGCGTCTACGCCGCCAGCAAGGCGGCCCTGATCTCACTGGCCAAGACCCTGTCGGCCGAGCTGCTGCCCCAGGGCGTACGCGTGAATGTGGTGAGCCCCGGGCCGGTCAGCACGCCGCTGTATGGCAAGCTGGGCATGGCACCTGAACAGTTGCAGGCCATGGCCGCCAGCATCCAGGCACAGATCCCGCTCGGCCGCTTTGGCACACCGGAGGAAATCGCCGCCACGGTGTTGCACCTGGTGTCCAAGGAGTCTGGCTTCATCGTCGGCACCGAGATCAAAGCTGATGGTGGCATGAGCCAGATGTAAGGCTGTTGGGACCCGTCGCTTCTGGCTTCGCAACCTGCGTGGAACCCTCGTGGTCTGGCCTCCTGTGTTGCGCCCCATCGAATCGACACACCCCACACCATCCCCACCGAGTCGCGACTAGGGCCTGTTCACACCATTTTTCCAAGTGCGAAAGGGGTGGAAACAGGCCCGGGACAGCAATCAGTTTCAAGGCTCAAGCAGCGGCATGTCTGCGGCCATAGCCACCTGTAACGAATGCGGGCAGGCATCGCAGGGATGCGTGGGGGGATTCAGCATTCGGATCGGGTTGTCGCTGCGGCACAATGCGCGCTT
>JBFHEQ010000444.1:0-3179 GCA_041584075.1 Hydrogenophaga sp. | reverse complement strand
GCCCACGACCTCAGGTGGTCGCAAACCGCTTTTCTATGTAGTTTTCAACAATCTTCTGGAACTCGACCGCGATACCGCTGCCACGCAACGTCAAGGCTTTTTCGCCATCGATGAACACGGGGGCCGCGGGCGCTTCGCCGGTACCGGGCAGGCTGATGCCGATGTCGGCGTGCTTGCTCTCGCCCGGCCCATTGACAATGCAGCCCATCACGGCCACCTTCATGTTCTCAACACCGGGGTAACGCTCCCGCCACACCGGCATGGAACTGCGCAAGTAATCGTCAATCTGCTTGGCGAGCTCCTGGAACGTGGTACTCGTGGTTCGGCCACAGCCCGGGCAAGCGGTGACGCTGGGCACAAAGGCCCGCAAACCCAGAGACTGCAGAATTTCTGCAGCAATGACCACCTCCTGGGTGCGCGCCTCGCCAGGCTGCGGTGTGAGGGACACCCGGATGGTGTCGCCAATCCCTTGCTGCAACAGGATGGACAACGCGGCCGTCGACGCTACAGCGCCTTTGGTGCCCATGCCGGCCTCGGTCAAACCCAGGTGCAAAGCGTAGTCGCAACGCTGTGCCAGCGACTGGTAGACCGCGATCAGATCCTGCACGCCGCTGACCTTGCACGACAGGAAGATGTTGTTGCCGTTCAGGCCGATGGCCTCGGCTTTGGCTGCGGAATCCAGAGCCGAAGTGATCAGGGCTTCGTACATCACCTGACGCAGATCCCAGGGTTGGGCGCGCTTGGCGTTCTCGTCCATGAGCCGGGCCAGCAAATCCTGATCAAGACTGCCCCAGTTGACACCGATGCGCACAGCCTTGTCGAGGCGGGCGGCGATTTCAACCATCTGGCCAAACTGGCGATCGCCTTTGTCGCCACGCCCAACGTTGCCGGGGTTGATCCGGTACTTGGACAACGCATCAGCGCAAGCCGGGTGATCGGTCAGCAGGCGGTGACCGTTGTAATGAAAGTCGCCCACCAGTGGCACATGCACACCCATGCGATCGAGCTGCTCACGGATGTAGGGCACAGCTTTCGCCGCCTCATCGTTGTTCACAGTGATGCGCACCAGCTCGGAACCAGCCAGTGCCAGTTCCTTGACCTGGATCGCCGTACCCACGGCATCTGCGGTGTCCGTGTTCGTCATGGACTGCAGGCGCACAGGTGCGTCGCCGCCCACGGTGACCCGGTGATCACCCCAGGCAACAACGCCCTGTCGGGATCGCCGAGGACGCGCCCCGGCCAGTGGCACAGGACTCAAGGCATCTGAGAGCTGCGTCGCATTCATATCACTTCACCTCAAAGCGGGCCACGCTGTTGCGGGCAAAAGGGGCCGTGTCGAAGGCATTGCCGCGCACCGACACCTTCACACTGTCCGTGCGACCCAGCACCACCGAATAAGGCGGCGTCGTCGAGAAACTGATCACATCACCCTTTTTGAGCACGCGCTGGATCTGGACCTTTCCAGCACCATCGATCACCTCGACCCAGGAATCGCCCGTGGCTTCCAGCGACAGCAGGCCTGCTCCGGATTTCGCAGGGGCAGCTTCTTTCTCTGCCTCGACTGCCGCTTCCTCTTGTACGTCGGCCGGCAATGTGATTTCACGGCTCAATGCTGTCGCTGCAGGCAACGCTGCAGCGGCGGGAGTATCGACCGCTCCCGACACCTCGGGAATGACCAAGGGCACGGATACCATGCCAGGCGGATCTTCGCTTGAAACCACAGCCGGCGAGCTGCCGCTGAACCAGGACATGAGCGAGCTCAGCGCGCCCTGTCCGGGCATGTCCTTCCAGGCGGGCAACAAGGCCAGGCCAGTCGCTGCGAGCAGCACCAGCAGGGCAATCAGCACCGCAGGCCGACGGAACCATCCCGTGGAATCGGAGGCCGCCACACCGGGATCGCCCTTGAACGGCGCATTGATGGCCTGCTGGGAGTCGCCCAGCTGAGGCATGTGGGCCGACGGGATTTCTGCCAGCACCGGTCCAGGATCGGCCTTGAGCTGGCGACAGGCGCTGGACGCCAGCGCGCGGGCAAACGTGAGGTCTGGCAGCTCGTCATAGCGGCCTTCTTCCAATGCCTCGAGCTTGCGCACAGGCACCTTGAGCGATGCAGCGAGCGCGGCTATGTGCAAACCCGACGCCTCACGGATCTGCCGCAGCCGCACTGGAGGGCCGTAGTTCAGTTGAGCGTTCTCTTGAGAGTCACCTGCTGAGGCTTCATGCATCGACCCCTCACTCATAAAACGCTCCACGTTGGTAGAAAGCCCACTCCTTGGAATTGGGGAATCGGCGCTCCAGCTGCTGGGCCAGTTGACCCATTGCCACCGAATCTTTCAACCGTTGCTCGACCTTGATGCCCAGCCACAGTGACTCGGCGTTGGCCAACTCGGAGTTGTTGAGACGACGGATGTAAAACTGCGCACGGCTGTCCTCCCCACGCTTGAACAGCAAGGCGGCGAGGTTGTAGCCCGTGATCGGGTTGGCCGCATCCAGCTCATAGGCATGGACGAAGCTGGCCTCCGCTGCAGCAAACTGCCCAGCCCGGACCTCACAAATGCCTTTGGTCATCTGGGTTTTCGAGCGGCCGGCATAGATGGGATTGGCCAGAGCTGTCTCAAAATGGCGAAACGCATCTGCGTAACGGGCTTTGGTGCACAGAAACCAGCCGTAATTGTGCAGGGCGTCGGGTTCTCTGGGATTGATCTGAAGCGCACGCTTGAAACTGTCTTCCGCTCGCGCATCGTCGTTGAGACGCATGTAGATCAAGCCACGCAGCACGTAAGCGGGAGCGTAATTGGGCTCGGCAGACAGCGCCTGTTTGACCTCATCCAGGGCTACCTTGTCTTGACCTTCGGCAAAATAGTTTGATGCCAAGGTCACGCGAAGACGTGCTCGCCTGGTGGCTTCGGGTTCGTCCGATTCGGTCACCGGCTCCGCCCTGACCCCTTCCCTGGATGGGTTTGAACCGCCACCCACGCCACCGGCGCAGGCGCTCAACAACAAAACACCCACGCCCAACAGGGCTGCAGTCGCCACTTTGTGCAGCCACAACGGTTGCTGGCGCGCCCGCCCTGCCCCTACGACAGCGCCTCCACCCGAAAAAGCGCAGCCGGCTTGGCCACCGGAAAGAACCCTGGGTCGCGATGACAACATCTTCATGGTTGTTTTTCCTTTGAAGGGGG
>JBFHEQ010000443.1:0-3185 GCA_041584075.1 Hydrogenophaga sp. | reverse complement strand
TGGCCATGGATGTCGCGGATGGGAGCGGCCGCGCAGCGCAGCCCACGAAACATGTTGTAGAAATGTTCTCCAGCTTGAACGTTGCTGGGTTGTCCGGTTTGAACGACGATGCCTGGGGCGGAGGTGCCGATCCGGCTTTCGACCAGGTTCACGCCCAGTCGTGAGGCCTTGTCCAGCACGGTCTGATCGCTCCCTGAGGCGTGCTGCGAAATGTGCACGATCACCCCGCGCCCGTCGGTCAACAGGACCCGGCAATGGGTGCCACTCAGTGAGGCCTGCAGCTGGTCGAGTTCCAGTCGGGCGGCTTGAATCAGGTCTTCGTTGCGTGCCAGTGCCGCACTCAAGGCGCTGCGTCCAACCGGCTCCAGCGCCGGGACCTTGTCGCTCTGGTGTCCCTGCTGTCGAGACCGGCCCCAGGACTGAATCACCGCCTCGCTCACCAGCCCCGAGGGACGAAGACCCTCCTCAAAGAACTGCTCGCGTGCCAGCGCTGTGCGCTGGTCCGGCGTGCGGAAGAACGGTTGCGATGGCAGGTCCTGTGTGTTCATGGGGCGAGCAGATCGATCAGTCGGGGGCGGAAGCTTTTCAGCTTGAGAAACACGCCGTGGCGTGACAACCGGGCAAACCCTGATTCGCTGTCTCCTGCGCTGCGCATGTGTTCCGACGCGGAACAGATCGGGGCAAGGGAATACCCGATGGTGCGTGGAGCGGGTGAAGTTTTCACAATGCAAGGGTTGCCGGTCTGAGCAGGGTGAGCGGCATCAACCACTACAAGGAGACAAGGCATGTTCATCAACCGCATCCTTCTTGGCAGCGCTGTGCTGCTGACGGCGCTGGGCCCGGCACAGGCCCAGAGCATCGACGACTTGAAACGCGACGCCGCCACCCCCGGCGATGTGCTGACCTATGGCATGGGCTACAACAACCAGCGCTACAGCACCCTCAAACAGATCGACACGGGCAACGCAGGGAAGCTGCGACCGGTGTGGGCCTACAGCCTGAACAACCCGCAAAGCCAGGAATCCCAGCCCATCGTTTACCAGGGTGTGATGTATGTGACGACCCACAACAGCACGGTGGCGCTCAATCCCGTGACCGGCAAGCAGATCTGGAAACAGGAGTTCGAGCTGCCGCAAGACGTGTTCAAGATGGCCTGTTGCGGCATCCTGAACCGCGGTGTGGCCATCCTCGATGGCAAGCTGTACCGAACCACGCTGGATGCGCATGTGATGGCCATGGACGCCAAGACCGGCAAGCAGCTCTGGAAGGTCAAGGGCGCCGACTACCAGAATGGCCAGGCCATGACGAGCGCACCGCTGATCGCCAATGGCGTGGTGATGACCGGCATTGCGGGTGGCGAGTACGGCACACGTGGCTTCATCGATGGCTGGGACCCCGAGACGGGCAAGCAGCTCTGGCGCTTCTACACCACGGCCGCGCCCGATGAAAAAGGTGGCGACACCTGGCCAGGCGACACCCACAAAAAAGGCGGTGCGCCCACCTGGCTCACGGGCGCCTACGACCCCGATCTGGACCTGGTGTACTGGGGCACCGGCAACGGCGGCCCATGGAACCCCAATGCGCGCAAGGGCGACAACCTCTACATCGCTTCGGTGCTGGCGATCCGCCCCAAGACCGGCGAGCTGGTCTGGCACTACCAGTTCAGCCCCAACGATCCTTACGACTACGACGCCACCGAAGTGGGCATGCTGGTTGACATGAAAATTGACGGCAAGGACCGCAAGGTGCTGACGCAGGCCAACCGCAACGGCTTCATGTACGTGCTCGACCGCGCGTCGGGTGAGCTGCTGGCCGCCAATCCGTACGTGAAGGTCAACTGGGCCGACCGCATCGATCTCAAGACCGGCCGTCCGGTGCACAGCGAGACCGACAAGAAAGCCCGCGCCGGAGAAGACGTTGAGATTTTCCCCTCGGTGCTGGGTGGCAAAAACTGGACGCCGATGTCGTGGAATCCGGCCACCGGGCTGGCCTATGCCAACACGCTCAACATCAGCTGGCCCTATCAGCTGGCCAAGCCCGAATACAAAAAGGGCGAGTGGTATCTGGGTGTCAACTTCCGTGGGGTGAACATGCCCAAGGACCAACCCCACGGTTACCTCAGCGCCATCGATCCCATGACAGGCAAGAGCAAGTGGCAGATGGCCTGGCCCGGACAGCCCAGCATGGCGGGAACTTTGTCCACGGCCGGGGGGCTGGTCTTCACCGGGGCGGCCACGGGCGAGTTCATCGCGGTCGATGCGAACAACGGCAAAAAACTCTACGAGTTCCAGACCAGCTCCGGCATCATCGGATTGCCGGTGACGTTCGAGCTGGACGGCAAGCAGTTTGTGAGCGTGGTGTCGGGCTCGGGTGGTGTGTGGGCCTTGCTGGGTGATGAGCGCATGTCGCAAGTGCCTGCGGGGGGCTCGGTCTGGACCTTTGCGCTCGATTGATGATGGGGGGAAGGCATTTTCTTTTGCTGTGCCTGGCCGCCACCACGGTGGCGGCCCTTGCACAAACCCACACCGATCCGGCGATGATGCCCGCGCCCGGCGCGCCGACGCAGGAGCTGGTGGACAAGGGGCGCAACCAGTACCAGCGAACCTGCTCCCAATGCCACGGCCTCAACATGGTGAATTCGGGGACATCGTCCTACGACCTGCGGCGCTTCCCGATCGATCAGCCCGACCGGTTTTTCAATTCTGTGACCAACGGAAAAAACAACATGCCATCGTTCAAAGGGGCTCTGGAGCCCGGGGCGATCCAGTGGTTGTGGGCCTATGTGTCCACGCGTGGCGGCAAGGAGATGTGAGATGGTGATTCGAAATCTGGCTTGGCGCCGTGCGGTGTGCGGGGCTGTGCTCGCGGGTGGGTTGGGCCCCGGCCTGGCCCTGGCGGCCGACCCGGCCACGCTGTCCGTTTGCATGAGCGAAGACAACGCGCCGTTGTCGGTGGGGCGAAAGGGCCAGCTGAGCGGTTTCGACGTGCGGATGGCCGAGGCGGTTGCGCAAGAGCTGGGCCTTCCTCTGCGCCTGGTGCCTTTCGAATCGGAGCTCGAGCAAGACGCCAATTTCCCCATTGAAGTCAACGCGCTGCTCTCGGCCGGCGTGTGTGATCTGGTCAGTGGTTTTCCATTGCTGGCCGCCGATCTCGGCCAGCCTGGCCGCCTCAAGGCCAAGCCGCCC
>JBFHEQ010000442.1:0-3197 GCA_041584075.1 Hydrogenophaga sp. | reverse complement strand
GTTGACCAATTGGGCGAAGCGGATGGCGGAGGCGCAACCCCGGCTGAAACCGGTGGTGGCGGCGCCGATGTCGGCGATCGTTGCGCCGGGCTTGTCGAGGTGATCAAGGGCGACTCGACGGAAGTCCTGGTAAGCCTTTTCAGCCGCTGCATTGACGGCCGATGTTGGGAACACCGCGGCATTCGAAAGACCGCCTTGATCGCCGCCGGTGCCAACGCCTGGGTAGTACCTCGCCTGGATGTTTGGGTTTTTTTCGGCTGCCTGACCCGCTTGAACATCCAGCTGACCTACATTGGTGCTGAACCCTTCACCAGACAGTTTCAAATTCGACTTGTCGTTGTTGGTGCCGTCAAATGCGGCAAAGAAGGTGAATCGGGTCGACCCACCAAGAGCACCGACGTTCACCATCTCCTGCCTTGCCAAAGGCAGTCGGGCCTCTTCGTTGGTGGCCAAATCACGAACGATCGGGGTACCCATTTAGCCCCCCTTTTTCCGCTCAATCTGCGGATAAATTTCGTAAGCCACGTTGTGACGAGATAGCCAGGTCTTGTGCGTCCGCTGTTTGAGGTTGGTAGCCTGCCTTTGTGGCGTGATCACGAAGACAAACAGCTGCTTCCCATCGAGAACGAAAGTCAACTCGTGATCCGTCATGTCTCGCGGCAGCCGATCTCGCAGGTCCACCCGCTGCTCCAGAACTTCGCCTGAGCTCTTCAATCGCCATTTGACATACAGAAACTCGCCAACCGGCATGGCGCCATTGACGCCGGCGGTGACGCCCGCGCTGTATCCATCCTGGGCTTTTCTTCGCACTTGGGCGTACTGGTCACCGTAGGCGTACTCCAGCAACTCGACCGTCGGCTGCCAGCCGTCGTTCCAGCCATCAAAATTGAACGCATGGTTCACCATCTTGGGCCCACCCACGCTGGCGCAAGCCATCAGGACCGTGCTCAGGCACAAAGCCAGCAACCACCGAGCTGGTTGTGAAAACCGCATCAAAACCGCTTGCATAGTCTGGACTCCTCGTGAGCACAGGGGCTCCGCTTCATCGTTCATACACCTCGCCGCCACACGCCTCACCGTCGCAGTCAGTGCGGGACTGAACCCGGTCGGACGGAGGCTGGGTCGGATTTGACGCAGGATAGCGTAGGTCAAACGTATTCATGCCGAAACCCTGTCAAATCGTGCAGCCTGCGGGCATTCAGGCAAAAACCGATATGATCGCGCCCCTCACACCAGGGTGACGGCCCACGCAACGCGCGGGGCCAGCCGACCGCCATCAGGGTTTTCTAGCCCCCCGTTCAGCTTGTGGATAAGTCCCCAAGCGAACTACAATGGCCCCTTCGCCCTTCGTCAATTGTCCACAAGCCACACCGCGCCACACTCCCGCATGACCGAGGGCCTCACTCCCGCTTCCGCTGCCTCTGACGCCTCCACGGCACCCATCGATTTGTGGGCTGCCTGCATCGATCGTCTGGGCCAGGAGATCCCCGAACAGCAGTTCAATACCTGGATCCGCCCCCTCTCCGCCACCGCCGCGGCCGATGGCTCCAAGGTGGTCATTGCCGTGGCCAACCGGTTCAAGATGGACTGGATACGGGCCCAATATGCGGTCCGCATTGCGGCGCTGCTGGAGAGTCTTCAAGGCCACCCGGTCATGGTGGAGTTAGCGCTCGCTCCGCGCGAAGGCCCCAGCCGTACGTCACCAGCGGCGCCTCGCAATGTACAAGAACAGGTACTGGCCGAGCTGCCCGATGTGGCGCCGCTCGAGCCCTCGCCGGTCAACAGCCAGCGCAACCGGCTCAACCCGGCGCTCACCTTTTCCACTCTGGTCGAAGGCTCGGCCAACCGCATGGCGCGAGCCGCGGCCATGCATGTAGCTGGCAGCCTGGGGCAGCTTTACAACCCGCTCTTCATCTACGGCGGTGTGGGCCTGGGCAAAACCCACCTGGTGCACGCCATCGGCAACCATTTGCTGGCGGATCGTCCACAGGCCAAGGTTTTATACATCCACGCCGAACAGTTTGTGTCGGATGTGGTCAAGTCGTACCAGCGCAAGACTTTCGACGAGTTCAAGGAGCGTTACCACTCGCTCGACCTGCTCCTGATCGACGATGTGCAGTTCTTCGCCAACAAGGAACGAACGCAAGAAGAATTCTTCAACGCGTTTGAGGCCTTATTGGCTCGCAAGAGCCATATCGTGATGACCAGTGACACCTACCCCAAGGGTCTGGCCGACATCCACGAGCGCCTGGTTTCGCGCTTCGATTCGGGCCTCACGGTGGCCATCGAGCCGCCCGAGCTGGAAATGCGGGTGGCCATTCTGATCAACAAGGCGGCGGTGGAAAACGCCGTGATGCCGGAAGAGGTGGCCTTTTTTGTGGCGAAAAACGTGCGCTCCAACGTGCGTGAGCTCGAAGGCGCGCTGCGCAAGATCCTGGCGTATTCGCGTTTCAACCAGAAAGAGATCTCGATCCAGTTGGCCCGCGACGCGCTCAAAGACCTGCTGTCGATCCAGAACCGCCAGATTTCGGTGGAAAACATCCAGAAGACCGTGGCCGACTATTACAAGATCAAGGTCGCGGACATGTATTCCAAGAAGCGCCCGGCCAGCATCGCCCGGCCGCGCCAGATCGCCATGTTCATCGCCAAGGAGCTGACGCAAAAGAGCCTGCCCGAGATCGGCGAGCTGTTTGGCGGTCGCGACCACACCACCGTGCTGCATGCGGTGCGCAAGATCGGGGCCGAGCGCCAGCAAAACACCGAGCTCAACCAGCAGCTGCACGTGCTCGAGCAGACGCTCAAGGGATGAGGCCGCTGACCTGCTCGGTGGCCGGGGTTTTCAGGGGAAAAGCCACCCTGGTCGCCCCTGTGGCAGGGTCGGAACGGCGTTTTCCAGAACGCTCACACAAAAAGGTGAAAATAGGGCGGTTTGGGCCTGTAAAAGCCTTCACACCACAAACAGAAGCGCTGCTGGAAGTTGACGCGCAATTGACGCCAACCTGAGAAGAAAGAAATCGACATGATCGTTTTGAAATCCACCCAGGACAAAGTACTGGCCGCCCTGCAATCGGTGGCCGGCATTGTCGAGCGCCGCCACACGCTGCCGATCCTGGCCAACGTGATGTTGCGCAAGACCGGCTCGTCCGTGCAGCTGACCACCAGCGACCTGGAGATTCAGATCCGCACCACCGCCGAAC
>JBFHEQ010000441.1:0-3198 GCA_041584075.1 Hydrogenophaga sp. | reverse complement strand
GATGGCGCCGCTGCTGCTGTGGACGCCACCAAGGAAGCCGCTGCCGATGCCACCGACGCAGCCAAGGAAGCCGCTGACAAGGCCGCTGCGGCCGCCAAAGACGCTGTCAAGCCAGCACAGTGATCTTGATGGCATGCCGGGCCTTTAGAGGTCAGGCATGATCACCGAAAAAAACCGCCTCCTGGGCGGTTTTTTTATGGGTGCGATCCGGGTTGCTCCGTCTGCACCACAGATCACTTCAGGTCGTCGACCAGGATCTGCACGATGCGCTGGGCATCGTTGAGGGGGCCGGGCTGGCCTTGGGCGTCGAGCACCGAAACAGTGCTGAGCGAGCCGGTGGTCTCAACTTTGATCTGGTACTTGGCGGGCGTTGCCTCGGGGGATTTGCCGCCAAACAGACGACCAAAGAAACCAGGTTTTTTCCCGTCTGCCGCCGCCGTGGGAACATAGCGCACATAGTAGGTGCCTTGGGCGCGATCTCGGTCTTCCACGGTGAATCCGGTGCGATCCAGCGCCAGACCCACCCGGCGCCAAGCACGGTCGAAATCTTCTTCCATCTGGACGACCGGGCGCTGCGATACGGTGACCATACGTGCTTCGGCCTGGCTGGGTACAGCCGCCGATACCGCCTTGGCCTGCGCTTCACTCACGCCCAATTTGACCATCAGGCGGCGCAGAAACTCGGTTTCGAGTTCGGGATCTGCTTCGCGTGGTTGCCAGGCTGTCTGGTCCTTCTGCGAGCTGGTGTAAACCTCGATCATGCCGCGGTGGCTGATGTAGATTTCGGTCTTGCCATCACCGCTGCGTTCGAGCCGGGTGCGGAACTTGTCGCGCTCGCCAGACGAGTAAAGATTGTCGAAAACCTTGCCGATGGTGGAGCGGATGAAGTCTTGCGGGATCTTGGCCCGGTTCTCGGCCCAGTCGGTTTCCATGATGCCGAGCTTTTCCTGGTCGGTGCTCAGGATGAATCCGTTTTCTTTCCAGAACTCGGTGACCGGCCCCCAGAGCTGATCAGCCGGACGATCGATCACCAGCCAGCGCTGGTTGCCAGCGCGCTCGATGCGCACGTCACCAACGTTGTTGGTGGCCGTGATGCTGTTGCCGGGTGCAGCTGCCTGTGCGGCTTGCTGCCCGCTGGCGCTGGTCACGCTGCTGCCGGGAACGTTGTAACGGTTGTCGCGACTGAGCTGGGTCAGGTCGGGCGGGACATCCAGGGTGGTGCCGGGTTTTGCGCTCTTGTAGTCGATCTTGTCTTCTTGCAGGATGGTGCATCCACTGACCATCAGCACCGCCAGCGATACCGCTCCGACTCGGGCGATGCGGGCAGGCAGGCTTGACGGGGCGCGGAGAATGAAACTCATGGAGGACTCTTGCATGTTGCGGACTCGAGGGTTGAGAGATCGTGAGACCGGCTGGATTTAGCCCAGCAGGCCACTTTCTTGGAGGGCGGTTTCCAGCAAGGGTTCCAGGCTGCGGGACATGGGCGTCAGCGGCAGGCGCATGGTTTCCTGGCACAGTCCCATTCGGGCCATGGCCCACTTCAAAGGAATGGGGTTGGCTTCCAGGAACAGGTTCTTGTGGACTGGCATCAGCCGGAGCTGGATGTCCATGGCCTTGCGGGCATCACCGGCGATGGCCGCGGCGCACAGCTCGTGCATCAGGCGCGGCGCAATGTTGGCTGTGACGCTCACATTGCCCTGACCGCCGCACAGCATCAACGCCACAGCGGTGGGGTCGTCACCCGAGTAGATGGCAAACCCCTGGGGCACTTCCCGGATCAGCCATTGGGCGCGTTCGATGTTGCCGGTGGCCTCCTTGATGCCGACGATGCCGGGCAACTGGGCCAGACGCAGGACGGTTTCAAGCGCCATGTCGGCGACTGTGCGGCCGGGCACGTTGTAGAGCACCATGGGCAGGTCATGGCCCGTGGCATCGGCGATGGCCTTGAAGTGCTGGTAAAGGCCTTCCTGGGTGGGCTTGTTGTAATAAGGGACAACTTGCAGCTGGTAGTCGGCGCCGACGCTCTTGGCAAACTTGGCCAGGTTGATGGCTTCCGCTGTGGAGTTGGCGCCGCAGCCGGCCATGATGGGCACGCGTTTGGCTGCTTGTTCGACCGAGACGCGGATGATTTCGCAGTGCTCTTCGACGGAGACGGTGGGCGATTCGCCGGTCGTACCGACGACGCAGATGCAATCGGTGCCTTCGGTGATGTGCCAGTCGATCAGCTTGCGCAGCGCGGGGTAGTCGATGCGTCCGCCTTCGGACATGGGCGTGGCGAGGGCGACGATGCTGCCGGTGATGGTGGTCATAAACGTGGATTCAAAAGGGGTTGGATGACACAGGGAGGCGGAAGTCCTCGCGTGCTCGGCCCATCGTGCATTCTACTCAGTGGCGTGGAGGAGAAAACGGGTGGGCTGGGCAGGCGAGGTGCCCGGTTTTCGCACAGCCACAATGCGTTGCAGGAAACGCGGTGGATGGTCGCAGAACCCCTGTTCGAAAGCGATGGTCTGCAGCTCGGCGGCGGTGACTTGCAGCAGTTCGCCGGGGCGCAACAGGAAGTCGGGGCGCGAGGGCTTTCCGACGGTCTCATTGCCCTCGGCAAATGTTTCGTAAACCAGGATGCCCCCGGGGGCCACGCTGGCGATCAGCCGCGTGAGCAGTGGGCGCCAGAGGTAGTTGGTGACGACCACGGCATCGAATGTCTGTTCATCGAGTGGCCATGGGCCGTTTTCGATGTCGGCTTGAATCGCCTGGCCGAGCGGTGCGACCGCGGCAATGGCCTCGGGCGACCGGTCGATGCCGGTGACCGGATGGCCGCGTTGTGCAAACCAGCGCATGTGCCGGCCGTGGCCACAGGCCACGTCGAGCACCGAGCCACCGGAAGGGACGAGGTGGGCCCAGCGGAGGACCCAGGACGACGGCGAGTCGCTGCCGTGGGCCATCAGAAGCAGCTCCAGACCTGGTCGGCCAGGTTCACCAGAAAGGCGGGTCGGCTGTAGAGCGCAAAGGTCGCCAGCAGGGCCAGCCCAATGGCCGTCCACCCGAGCCCTTTTGCGACGGCCGGCTTCATGCTGCAACCTCGGTCAAGCGCTGGGGGCCGCGCTCGATGGGGGCTTCACGCACGGGCAAGTTGATCAGCGTGGCGAACACCCCCAGCGCGATGGCGAGGTACCACACGATGTCGTAGCTCCCGGTGTG
>JBFHEQ010000440.1:0-3198 GCA_041584075.1 Hydrogenophaga sp. | reverse complement strand
TAGTACACCGCACCCATTCTGTGCATCAGGAGTTTCCCTTGGTCATCCTTCAACGCCCCGCGACCGGTTTCGCGGACAAACCCATGCGGCCCCCGCGCACCAGCAACAGCCCAAATGCCGTGGCGGTCAGGTACATGCTCACCGAATAGATGGCCGCCGGCAGCGCGAGCTGGAAGTTGTCGAGCACGCTCAGCGCGATGAAGATGGCCAGGGTGGAGTTGTGGATGCCGATCTCGAAGCTGATGGCGGTGGACATGGGTTTGTCCAGACCCGCAAAACGGCTGCACAGGTAACCCACCAGCAGGCTCACGATGTTGAAGGCGATCACGGCCATGCCCACGCTGGCAAACGATTCGACCAGCGCCGTCCACTCCTTGGCGATGGCAATCGCTGTGAATGCGGCCAGCACCAGGGCGCTGAAGGCCTTGAAGGGCTTTTCCAGCCGCTGCGCCAGACTCGGTTTGAAGCCCGCGACCACCATGCCGATGACCACCGGTATCAGCACAACGCCCACCACCTCCACCACCTTGCCCAGCTGCAGCGGCACGACCTGGCCGGTTTTGGCGAAATAGTCGATCGCCCAGGTGGCGATGAGGGGCAGGGTCACGATGGACAACACGGTGTTGATCGCCGTGAGCGAAATGTTCATGGCCACGTTGCCGCCAAACAGGTGGCTGAACAGGTTGGCCGACACCCCGCCGGGAGACGCCGCCAGCAGCATCAGACCCACCGCGAACACGGGCGACAAGCCCGCCGTCACGATGATCAGGTAACAGGCGACCGGCAAGACGACCACCTGCAGCACCAGCGCAATCAACACCGCGCGGGGCGAATCGAGCAGGCGCCGGAAATCGGCCGGCGTGAGCGACAAGCCCAGGCCGAACATCACCAGCGCCAGCGCGACCAGCAGCAGCGTGGGCAAGAGTTGGATGAAGCTCATGAAGTGCTTCCCCCGGTCAGGCGTCGTAGCCGGGCGAGCTGCGCTGCGCCTTGCGGATCAGCGAAGGCCAGACAAAGGCGCCCCCGAGACCGCCGGTCTGCACGCGCATGGCTTCGGCCACGCCGCTGACGATCTTCGGGTTCACGTTGACCACTTCACCGCCGGCCTGCGCACCGATCTGGATCTGGCAGGTGGACTCGAAGGTGTACATGGCCAGGAAAGCGTCGGCGATGGTGGGGCCGGCGGTGAGCAGGCCGTGGTTGCGCAGCATGAGGAAGTTGTTGTTGCCCATGTCGGCCTGCAGGCGGGGTTTTTCGTCTTCCCGGAAAGCCACGCCTTCGTAGCCGTGGTATCCCAGCGAAGCGAGTACAAACGTACTTTGCTGGCTGATGGGCAAGACGCCGCATTTTTGCGCACTCACCGCCACGCCCGCGCGGGTGTGGGTGTGCAACACGCAGCCGACATCGGGCCGCGCTTCGTGCACCGCGCTGTGGATCACGAAACCGGCCGGGTTCACCGGGAAAGGCGTCTCGTGCAGCTTGTTGCACTGCATGTCGACCTTGACCAGGCTGGAGGCCGTGATCTCGTCAAACATCAGACCGTAGGGGTTGATGAGGAACTGGTGATCACCGCCGGTGACGCTGTCGGGCAGCTTGGCGCTGATGTGGGTGAAGACCAGATCGCTCCAGCCGTAGAGCGCCACCAGGCGGTAGCAGGCGGCCAGATCGCAGCGCAGTTGCCATTCTTCGGCGCTGACCTGGTCTTTCATGGATGGGATGTTGGTCATGGTTTGTCTCCGTTTTGTTGGGGGTGAGCTGTGCAATGTAGGATTGCGCTTCGCTTGAAACTGTCAAATTTTTGACAATTGATCCCGGTCGAGTCCCGCCGGGCACACCATGCAACCCACCGCCGACACGCTCCGACGCCTGCAGGCCAACCCCTGGTTCAACGACCTGCCGCCCGGCGCACAACGGGCGCTGGTCAAGCAGGCCGAGCCCCTGCGTCTGCACCCGGGCGAAATGCTGTTTCGCCAGGGCGATGCGGTGAGCGCCGGGCGCGGGGCCTTTTTCGGCCTGCTGTCGGGGCAGATGAAGGTGTCCAGCCTGCGCGATGATGGACACGAAGCCATTCTGGCCGTGCTGGAAGTGGGCAACTGGTTCGGTGAAATCTCGCTGTTTGACCACCGGCCGCGCACCCACGACGCGACCGCCCTGGGCCCGGTCGAGGTGCTGGCGCTGCCCATGGCGGCCTTTGAGGGTTTGATGCGGCGCGAGGTGTTTGCGCGCGCCATGTGCCAGTTGATGGCGGGGCGGGTGCGGTCGCTGTACGGCATGGTGGAAGACGCCACCCTGCGCTCGACCCGCGCGCGCGTGGCCAGGCGCCTGATGTTGCTGGCCCATGGCGACGCCACCCAGGCCAACACGGCGCGCCCGGTGGTGGCGGTGTCCCAGGATGCGCTGGCGATGATGCTGGGCATGACCCGCCAGACGCTGAACAAAGAGCTGAGGGCACTGGCCCGGCTGGGCGCCCTGGTGCCCCGCTACGGCCGCATCGAGATCGCCTCGATCACGCTGCTGGCCCAGCAAGGCGATGTGAGCCCGACGCCGACGTCCGCTTCCTGAAAGAGGGCTGGTGTTCAGTCGGCGACGCAGACGGTCAGGGCTCGAACCCGGCTGGCACGCTAAATGCAACAAAACGTGCATCGTTGGAAAGGACCTCCCCATGCACCAGAACCGGGAACACATCCCGGGCCGCATCGCGCCCGCCAGGCTCACCGCCCTCCTCTGTCTCGGCTTGTCCGGGACCGCCAGTGCCGAGGCGCTGTCGGCACCCGGTCTGGTGGACGCCAGCACGATCAACAGCGCCGACACCGCCTGGCTGATGGTGTCCACCGCCCTGGTGCTGCTCATGACTTTGCCGGGCATCGCCCTGTTTTACGGTGGCATGGTGCGCCGATTCAACGTGATCAACACCATGGCCAGCGTGGTGGGCATCGCGGCCGTGGTGAGCGTGCTGTGGTTCGGCGTGGCGTATTCGATGGCGTTCACCCCCGGCGCCCATGGTCTGGGTGCCTGGATCGGCGGCGTGGAACGCATGGGTTTTGCGGGTCTGGATTTTCTGGGCAGCAGCGGCCAGGTGGCGGTGAGCCACATCGCGCCGCTGGTGCCCGAATCCGTGTTCGCCATGTTCCAGCTGACCTTCGCCATCATCACCTGTGCACTGGTGGTGGGAGCACTGGTGGAACGCATGCGGTTCGG
>JBFHEQ010000439.1:0-3202 GCA_041584075.1 Hydrogenophaga sp. | reverse complement strand
CCTGACAATAGCGCCATGAAACAGCAAGACCTTGGCCTGAACCTGAGCAAGCGGCGCACGCGCAAGGCGGTGTTCCTCGACGAGATGAACCTGGTGGTGCCGTGGACGGAATTGCTGGCGCTCATCACGCCTCATGCACCGCGTGCCAAGACCGGACGCCCGCCGTTTGAGCTTGAGACGATGCTGCGCATTCACTTCGTTCAGCAATGGTTCGGCCTGTCCGACTTGGCCATGGAAGAAGCGTTGTTCGAGACAACGCTGTACCGGGAGTTTGTGGGCCTCACCAGTGTGGAGCGCATCCCCGACCGGGTCAGCATCCTGCGGTTTCGCCACCTGTTGGAAGAGCACCAGCTTGCCGAGCAAATCCTGGCCACCGTCAACGCCACGCTCAGCGGCAAGGGCTTGATGCTGCGCGAAGGCACCGTGGTGGACGCCACCCTGATTGCCGCGCCCAGCTCGACCAAGAACAAAGACGGCGAGCGTGACCCTGAGATGCATCAGACGAAGAAGGGCAATCAGTGGCACTTCGGAATGAAAGCGCACATTGGTGTGGACGCCGAATCCGGTCTGGTTCATACCGTGGTGGGCACAGCCGCGAACGTCAACGACGTGACGCAAGCCAGCGCCTTGGTGCACGGCGAAGAATCCGACGTATTCGCTGACGCCGGCTACCAGGGCGTGAGCAAGCGAGAAGAGGTCCAGGGCATCCAGGCCAACTGGCATGTGGCCATGCGTCCAGGCAAGCGCCGGGCATTGGACAAAAGCAGTCCCATGGGAGCGGTATTGGAGAAGCTCGAACACCTCAAGGCCAGTATCCGCGCCAAGGTGGAGCACCCGTTTCGGGTCATCAAGCGCCAGTTCGGTTTTGCGCGGGTCAAGTACCGTGGGCTGGCCAAGAACACGGCCAATCTGATGACGCTGTTTGCGCTGAGCAATTTGTGGATGGCCCGGCGCAAACTGTTGAATGGGCTGCAGGGATGAGTGCGCCAAAAATCGGCCAAGGGGTCGATAGCAAGGATGAAAAACCCTCGTTTGTGCGTCCAAATCAGCCGATTTCGTCACCATGTGGGATGTCTCGTCTCAGGGCCTGCCGCCGTACGTGTTTTGAACACCATCCCTAGATATCCATCCGGTTGAACACAAACGTCGGCAGATGCCGAATCACCATCATGATCAACCACCACTTTCCCGGCGCGTAAACCACCAACCGGCCCTTGGCGACGCCTTCGACGATGGCCTTTGCCACATCCTCCACCGGTGCCAGTGCAGGCCCCTCGCCAGCCAAGTGCGCCGTCATGGGCGTCGCGGTAGGTCCAGGCTTGACCAGCACGACCTTCACTCCGCTGCCTGCGAAGCGATGCTGCAGGCCTTGGACATACCGCGTGACCAACCCTTTGGCTGCCCCGTAAACATAGTTGGACTTGCGCCCTCGGTCGCCTGCCACCGAGCCGATGACAACCAGCGTGCCCCGGCCCGCCTGCTGCATCCGTGCTGCAAACGCTTCCGCAAAAAGCACTGGCGAGATGCCATTGACTTCCAGCGCCTCTCGCAACGCCCTCAGGTCTTGCTGGCAGACCTGTTGCTGAGGCAGCGATCCGTGGGCAATCAGGACCAGATCAGGTACCCGCTCCTGGCACAGCGCCTGAACCGTCGTGTCAATGGTGGCCGCATCCATGAAGTCAGCTACCCGCACGTCGATGATCGACTGCGGAGATCGCACAGCCAGGTCGGCTGCCACACGCTGCAGGCGCACCTGGTCGCGTCCAAGCAGCAACAACTCCGCGGATCCTTGTTGCAACCACAAACGGGCGCAGTGCTCCGCCATGACCGAGGTGGCACCCACGATAACGATTCGCTGGCGCGGGTTTGTCAATGTGTTCAAGTCAGCTTCCTATGAGACGGCGCGACATGGCCGATGTGATGCCCGGGTCGCGATACGGTAGAAATTCGGACAGACGCGGATACCCTGCCTCGAACATGTCACGCGGCATGCGCGCATCCTTGGCGGGGTAAAGCGCACCGCCAGCATCGCGCACCACAGCATCCAGTCGTTCGAACAGGCGCAACGTGCGTTCGCCCCGGTTCGGAAAATCCAGCGCCAGTGTCACACCCGCACGCGGGAAACTCAGCATGCCTGGCGCCATGCGGTCGCCAAAGGTCTTGAGCACAGCAAGGAAGGAGCCCTCGCCACTGCGAGCGATCTCACCCAACATGGCCTTTGTAGCGTCCAGCCCTACCGTGCGTGGCACCACACTCTGGTATTGATAGAAGCCTTGAGGTCCGTACATGCGATTCCATCCCAGCAGGTTATCCAGCGGGTATGAGAAGGGTTCATAGTGCGCCAGTGCCCGGACCTGCCCTCTGCGCTTGAGGTGGTAGTAGGCCAGGTTGAATGGCCTCAGCGACAACCTGTTCACCAGCGAGAACGGCGGCGTGATTGGCATACTCAAGCTGCTCATCTTCGGCTGCGGACCATTGCCCGCGGTCGAAGGCCGTCCACGCATGAAGATGCCCCGCCCGCCCTCACCAGCCAGGCAGTCGATCCAGGAAACCGTCTGCTCCCAGTCCCCTTCGCTGCCATCGGCCAGCGAAAAGAATTCGGCCAGATCGGCGTAAGGCAGAGTCTCCGTGTCCAGCCATGGGCCCGCCACCTTGCGCAACTGCAGCTCAGCTTGAACGATCACGCCCGTCAGGCCCAACCCTCCCACCGTGGCAGCGAACCAGTCTGGGCGAACACCAGGCCCGCATTCGATTGGCGCCCCTTGGCGATCGGTGCGCACCAGCCACAAGCGGCGCACGTGATCGCCAAAGCTGCCCAAGGAATGGTGGTTTTTTCCGTGCACGTCATTGGCGATCGCACCACCCACAGTGATCAACTGTGTACCAGGCGTCACCGGAAGCATCCAGCCTTGAGGCACCAATACCCGCTGAATGTCACGCAGCAGCACCCCAGACTCACATTGCAGTCGACCTGTCTGTGGATCCCAGGCAATCAGGTGGTCCAGTCCAGCTGTATGCCAGAGTACGCCCCCCGGATTCAGGCAGACGTCGCCATAACTGCGACCATTTCCATAGGCCACACCCCTCTGATGGGCATGCAGCAAGTCGAGCACCCGGGCCGGCTCGTCCAGGCGGATCACTTGATGTGCATCGGAACTCAAACGCCCCCAGGAATGCATGGTTCTCATGCAACCGCCGCCTT
>JBFHEQ010000438.1:0-3221 GCA_041584075.1 Hydrogenophaga sp. | reverse complement strand
GACTCATTTGGATGTATCCGTTGGCATGGCCTTGCGCCATGATTGCCAAAGTTTGGTGCCGACGGCGAGACTCGAACTCGCACAGCTTTCGCCACTACCCCCTCAAGATAGCGTGTCTACCAATTTCACCACGTCGGCTGGGTCTACATTGCCGGGTTCGCGAGGACTGGTGCGAACCTCCCGACAACCCATAGAGTTTACCCTGAATCACACCCGTTTTTCGGGACGCCCCTGCATTTTTCAGGGCAGGTGCACAAGTCTGGGCACTTCTTCAACCATACAGGGCGCACACCCAACTGCGGGCGGGCCCCCTGATGCAGTCGGTTATTTGGCGGGGATCTGAGCCTCGCCAGCGGCGGGCGTTTCAGCAGGCGTCACAGCTGGCGGAACATCGGCAGCAGGCGCGGCAACCGCTGCAGGAGCGGGTGTTTCAGCCGAACCAGGGATCTGGTCAGAAGGGGCCAACGGTGCAGCCGGTACCACCACGCCTTCCAGCACGCTGCCGGAAGATGCTTCAGGGCGCAGGTTGCCAAAGTACGCCAGGCCCAGCGTGGTGGCCAGAAAGAGCCCGGCCAGCACCGCCGTGGTGCGCGACAGGAAGTTGGCACCACCGGAGGCGCCAAACAGGCTGGCCGAGCCGGCACCCCCGCCAAAGGCGGCACCCGCATCGGCGCCCTTGCCGTGCTGCATGAGAATGAGGCCCGTCATGCCAATGGCGGCAAGGATCTGGACAACCTGAAGAATGTTCAACAAAGCGTGCATGGAAATACTCCGGTAATTTTCAAGGCTGCCAGCTCAAACCTGAGCGGCGGCCACAATCTGCAGGAAATCGGCAGCCTTCAGCGATGCACCGCCGATCAGACCACCATCGATGTCAGGCTGCGCCAGCAAGGTCGCGGCATTCGCCGCATTCATGCTGCCGCCATAAAGAATCTTCACACGCTCAGGATGCGCCGTGGCGGCAGCAATCTGTTTGCGCAACACGGCATGCACGCTTTGCGCCATCTCGGGGGTCGCGGTCTTGCCGGTGCCAATCGCCCAGACAGGCTCATAGGCCACCACGATTTCGCTGGTGCAATGGGTCACCGCGTGGATCACGGCTGCCAACTGGCGTTTGACCACGGCTTCCGTTTGATTCGCTTCGCGCTCTGCCAAGGTCTCCCCGACGCAGACGATGGGCGTGATACCGGCAGCCAACGCACGCTGGGCCTTGCTGGCCACCACCGCGTCGGTTTCGGCATGGTATTGACGGCGTTCGGAATGGCCCACGATGGCATACCGGCATGCGAAATCTTTCAGCATCAACGCGCTGATTTCACCAGTGAAAGCGCCCTGCTCCTGGGCCGACACGTCTTGCGCACCCCAGGCAATGGGACTGCCCGCCAGCAGACTTTGCATCTGCGCGAGGTACGGTGAGGGCGCGCACAAGGCGATTTCGGCCTGTTGCGACTGGTCCTTCAGACCGTCCAGCATGGCTAGCACCAAGGCCTGATTGGCGGCCAGGGTGCCGTTCATCTTCCAGTTGCCTGCGATCAGTTTTTTCATGGATGTCTCCGGAGCACTCAAGCCCAGGTGAGCACAATCTTTCCGATGTGCTGATTGGATTCCATCAAGGCATGGGCCTCGGCCGCACGCGATGCTTCATATTGACGGTAGATGACGGGCCTCACCAAACCATTGGACAACAAAGGCCAGACCCGCTCACGCAGGCTTTGGGCAATGGCCGCCTTGAAGGCGACCGGCCGGGGCCGCAATGTCGAGCCAGTGATCACCAGGCGGCGACGCAACACCAAACCCGCGTTGATTTCGGCTTTGACGCCACCTTGCACGGCAATGATGACGATGCGACCGTCTTCGGCCATGCATTCGACTTCACGCGCGACATAACTGCCGGCCACCATGTCAAGGACCACATCCACGCCTCGACCTTCGGTCAACTTCATGGCTTCGGCCACGAAATCCTGCGTCTTGTAGTTGATGGCGTGATCGGCACCGAGCGACAGGCAGGCGGCGCACTTTTCGTCGCTGCCCGCCGTGGCAATCACCTTGGCACCCAAGGCTTTCGCCATCTGGATGGCGGTGACTCCAATACCGCTGGTGCCCCCCTGGATCAGCAGCGTTTCACCGGCCTGCAAGCGGGCGCGGTCAAACACATTGCTCCACACGGTGAAAAAGGTTTCGGGCAACGAGGCCGCAGCCACATCGTCCAAGCCTTCGGGCACTGGCAAACACTGACCCACCGGCGCAACAGCGAACTGGGCATAACCCCCGCCCGAAACCAATGCACAGACACGGTCACCCAGCTTGAAGCCCGCCAAAGCCATGGCGTTGGCATCACCGGCCTCGATCACGCCCGCAATCTCGAGCCCCGGCAGATCGGATGCGCCAGGCGGCGGCGGATAGGCACCGCTGCGCTGCAACACGTCGGGCCGGTTGATGCCAGATGCACGCACGCGAATCAACACCTCGCCAGCACCCGCCACGGGTTGGGGCCGCTCGCACAACCTCAACACATCGGGCGCGCCAAAGGCACTGATTTCAACGGCTTGCATCATCGACATTTCAACCCCTCGAACTCAGGACTGAGGCTGCTGAGGTTGCTGCTCGGCGCTGTTGCGGTCGATCAAGGCCTTCATGGACAGCTTGACGCGACCTTTTTCATCGGTCTCGAGCACCTTGACTTTGACGATCTGGCCTTCGCTCAGGTAGTCGGTGACCTTCTCGACGCGCTCGTGGGCAATCTGGCTGATGTGCAACAGACCGTCCTTGCCCGGCAGCAAGTTGACCAACGCACCGAAATCCAGAATCTTGGTGACAGGGCCTTCGTAAACTTTGCCGATTTCGACTTCGGCCGTGATCTGCTCGATGCGGCGCTTGGCTTCGTCGGCCTTGGTCGCTTCGGTGGCGGCGATGGTGATGGTGCCATCTTCGTCGATGTTGATCTGGCAGCCGGTCTCTTCGGTCAGCGCGCGGATCACGGAACCGCCTTTGCCAATCACGTCACGGATCTTCTCGGGGTTGATCTTCATCGTGAACAACTTGGGCGCGAAGTTGGACACTTCGGTCTTGGCCTCCCCCATGGCTTCCTGCATCTTGCCCAGGATGTGCATGCGGGCTTCTTTGGCCTGGGCCAGCGCGACCTGCATGATTTCCTTGGTGATGCCCTGGATCTTGATGTCCATCTGCAGCGCAGAGATACCGTTGGTGGTACCGGCGACCTT
>JBFHEQ010000437.1:0-3229 GCA_041584075.1 Hydrogenophaga sp. | reverse complement strand
GGCAGGTTGTCGGAAAAACGGTTGTCGCACTTGGCCATGCTCACCCGCATGGTGTCGCCGGACTTGCTCGCGTACACATGCACCGGCATGGCAGGGCTGAACGGCACGTACTTGCCCTGCAAGGGCTTGGCCACACCGTTGCGACCAAACTGGCGGTCCACACCCAGATCACATGCGCCCAGCTTGTAATTGGAATGCACCTCGTCGAGACGGGCAATGCGCACGGTGGCCTCACCCTTGCGTTTCAGGGCAGGCATCTTGGTCGATGGCTGGTAGAAGCGGGCCTGACCAGCCTGGACAGCGGCGTCGCACTCGGCGGCGGTGTCGTAGCCGACGTTGCCGTTGCCATCCTGCACCATGCCGGCGTGCGCCTGGAACACGGCTGCGCCGCTCAACAACATCAAGGCGTTCAGCTTCTTCAATTTCATGCAATCTCCAATGGATTTCGGTTGGTCTTCAAAAAATGCCTTCGATCGGGTTTACCCGAATAGGACGGATGATTATCGCGTGAGACACCGGCCACTCTGTAGGACAGGCACCCAATCGCGTGTTTCTGTTGTTTCCAGCTGTGTCCTGGCGGGAAACACCGTGACGAAGTTGACGAACCCGGACCGCCTGCAACCTCAGAGCAGGACGATGTCGTATTGCTCTTGTGTCATGGAGCCTTCGCTCTGCAGTGAAATCGGCTTTCCGATGAAGTCCGACAGACCCGCCAGATGGAGGCGCTCCTCATCCAGGAACAGCTCGATCACCTGAGGTGCCGCGACCACCCGGAACTCCCGGGGGTTGAAGGCCCGGGCCTCGCGCAGGATCTCGCGCAAAACGTCGTAGCAAACGCTGCGCGCCGTTTTCACCACGCCCTTGCCGCTGCAGGCCCCACAAGGCTCGCTCAGCATCTGGGCCAAAGACTCGCGGGTGCGCTTGCGCGTCATTTCCACCAGCCCGAGCTGCGAGAATCCGCCGATCATGGTCTTGACACGGTCGCGCATGAGTTGTTTGCGGAACTCGCCCAAGACCGAGTCCCGGTGGTCCTCGCGCACCATGTCGATGAAGTCCACGATCACGATGCCCCCGAGGTTGCGCAACCGCAGTTGCCGGGCGATCGTCTGTGCGGCTTCCAGGTTTGTGCGAAACACAGTGTCGTCGAAGTTGCGCGCGCCGACATACCCGCCCGTGTTCACGTCCACCGTGGTCAATGCCTCGGTCTGGTCGATCACCAGGTACCCGCCCGACTTGAGGTCCACCCGCCGGCTCAGCGCCCTGGCGATGTCTTCATCAATGTTGAACAGGTCGAATATCGGCCGCTCGCCTGTGTAAAGCTGGAGCTTGGCCTTGGTGTCGGGCATGAACTCCGCCGCAAAACCTTGCAACAAACCGAATTGCTCGCGGGAATCGATGCGGATGGACTGGGTATCGCTGCTGACCAGGTCGCGCAACACCCGCTGCATGAGGTTGAGATCTTCATGCAGCAAGGTGGCAGACGGCTGGCGGGTGGCGGCGTCCTTGATGCGCTGCCAGGTTTTTCGCAAGTAGGCGATGTCATCACCCAGTTCCTCGTCGGAGGCGTCCTCGGCGTTGGTGCGAAGAATGAACCCGCCCGAGGCCACGCCGTCCTTGCCCTGCGCCAGACCGAGCACCCGCTGCCGCAGCGTCTCTCGCTGCGCAGGCGGTATCTTCTGGGAAACACCGATGTGGTTGTCCTGGGGCAGATACACCAGCAAACGCCCGGCAATGCTGATCTGGGCGGTCAACCGCGCACCCTTGGAGCCAATCGGATCCTTCAAGACCTGCACCATCAAGGCCTGACCCTCAAAGATCTGGCGTTCGATGGGCAACACGGGATCGGGTGTGAGCACCTTGGGGTTGCCCTGAACCTCGCTCACCGCCCCTGCGGCAGCACTCCCATCCGTCGCAACGGCCGCAGGCGCGCGGTCACGTGGCATCGCGTGTTTGGCCGCGATGTTGGGCATGAGATCCGCCACATGCAAAAAAGCCGCCCGGTCCAGGCCGATGTCGATGAAGGCGGATTGCATGCCGGGCAATACACGGGAGATCTTGCCCAGGTAGATGTTGCCCACCAGGCCACGCTCCAGGGTGCGTTCGAAATGCACCTCCTGCACCGCGCCCTGCTCCACCACCGCCACACGGGTCTCTTGCGGGGCCCAGTTGATCAAAATGTCCTGGCTCATCACATGGTCTCGGTTCTGGCGTAAGGCGATGAACAGTTCACAGCATGTCCATACCGGCTGCGGCCAACACCTGCGCCGTTTCAAATGCGGGCAGGCCCATGATGCCTGAATAGCTGCCGTTGATCTGCCTGGTCCACAAAGCGGCCTGGCCCTGAATGGCGTAGGCACCCGCCTTGCCCATGGGCTCCCCGCCCTCGACATAGCGGCGGATCTGGGCGGATGTGAGCGCTGCAAACTGCACCCTGGAGGTGGACAGCGCCGACCACACGGTGGCCGCGCCCCGCCTGGCCGGCTTCCCCACCGCCACGGCCGTCATGACCCGGTGCCATTGACCCGACAGATCGGCCAACATGGCCCGTGCTTCAGCCGCGTCGCCCGGTTTACCGAGGATGCGCCGCCCCAGCGCCACGGTGGTATCGGCACACAACACCGGCGCAGGCGCCAGCCCCCGCCGGTTCAGGCGCTCCAGAGAGGCCGCGAGTTTCAGCCCCGTCACCCGCTGCACGTAGGCTGCAGGCGCCTCACCCGGGAGCACTTGCTCCAGGGCTTCCGCGTCTTCATCGACATCAGGCAACAAGAGCTCGCAGCGCACGCCCCACTGCTCCAGCAGTTGTTTGCGACGGGGGCTCTGGGAAGCAAGGTAGATGAAAGCAGGCGAGGTCATGGCGAATTCAGAACAGCGGAACAAACCCGTTGGAAGCCGGCATCATGGTCCCACACCGCGCACCGGAACGGCTCGCTGGGCACCACACACCTCTGCCTCACTCGCGGTGGTAGGGGTGGTTGGCGTTGATGGACCAGGCGCGGTACAGCTGCTCGATCAGCAGCACCCTGGCCATGGCATGGGGCAAGGTGAGGTCCGAGAGCCGGATGCGCTGGTGAGCGGCATCGCGGAAGGCGGGCTCCAGGCCATCAGGGCCACCAATGATCAAGGCCACGTCGTCGCCTTCCAGCTGCCAGCCCTTGAGCTGCTCAGCCAGGGCCTTGGTCGTGAGTGCCGTGCCACGCTCGTCCAGCACCACCACGCGACAACCCCGGGG
>JBFHEQ010000436.1:0-3237 GCA_041584075.1 Hydrogenophaga sp. | reverse complement strand
GCGCTGGGCGCCCCGGCCCTGGTGGGCTTCGCCCAGCAAAGCGTCACGCTCAAGTTCCACACCTTCATGTCCCCGCAGTCCAACGTGTGGCTCAACATGCACAAGGCCTGGATGGACAAAGTCACCAAAGACTCGGGTGGCCGCATCAAATTCGAGGGCTACCCGGCCATGCAGCTGGGTGGCTCGCCCGTGCAGCTGTACGACCAGGCCAAGGACGGCGTGGTCGATGTCGTCTGGACCCTGCCAGGCAACACCCCCGGCCGCTTCCCGCGCATCGAAGCGTTTGAATTGCCGTTCATGATGAACAACGCCGAAGCGACGTCGCGTGCCTACTGGGAATACGTGCAGACCGTCGCCAAGGACGAATTCCGTGAAGTGCACCCCATCGCTCTGCAGGTGCACGGCCCGGGCGTCATCCACATGCGCGACAAGCTGGTGAAAACCGCCGCCGATCTCGTGGGCTCCAAAGTGCGCGGGCCGACCCGCCAGATCACCAAGATGCTCGGCCTGCTCGGCGCCACGCCGGTCGGCATGCCCTTGCCCGCCATCACCGATTCGCTCTCCAAGGGCGTGATTGACGGTTGCGTGATCCCCTGGGAAGTGGTGCCGGCCGTCAAGGTGCAGGAACTGGCGAAATTCCACAGCGAGTTCGACCCGGCAGGCGGCGCGCTCTACACCACCACCTTCGTGATGGCCATGAACAAGGCCAAATACGAGTCGCTCGCGCCCGACCTCAAAGCCGTGATCGACAAAAACTCCGGCCTCGAAACCTCGGGCTGGCTGGGCAAGGTTCAACAAAGCGGCGACATCGCCGGGCGGGAGTCGGCTGTCAAACTGGGCAACACCATCCACACCGTGCCAGCCGCCGAAGCGCAGGAGTTCAAGCGCAAGGCTCGCCTGGTCGAGGTGGAATGGATGCAGGACATGGACAAACGCGGCTTCAACGGCAAACAATTGCTGGACACGGCCCGCAGCCTCATCGCCAAACACGGCAAGCTGGTCAAGGGCTGATCCTGGCCACCGTCCGCCAGCTTGCGTGAAAGGGCTTCTTCGGAAGCCCTTTTTTTCGGCCCGCCGAGCCGCTCACCGTACACTTTGCCCATGACCCGCAGCCCCATCAAGTTCTGCCGCGAATGCGGCCACGCCGTGACCTACCGTCTGCCCGACGATGGCGACACCAAGCTCCGCGCCATCTGCACCCGTTGCCACACGGTGCACTACGAGAACCCGCTGAACGTCGTGGGTACCGTACCTGTCTGGGGCGAAACAGGCGAACAGGTCTTGCTGTGCTTGCGCAACATCGAGCCCCGCAAAGGCAAATGGACGTTGCCCGCCGGCTTCATGGAACTGGCCGAAACCACGGCCGAGGGCGCCTTGCGCGAGACCATCGAAGAGGCCGGCGCCCAGATTGAAATGGGTGAGCTGTTCACCGTCATGAGCGTGCCCCGCGTCGGGCAGGTGCACATGTATTACCGCGCCCGCCTGCTCAGCACGGTGTTTGACCCAGGTTTCGAAACCGTCGAAGCCCGCCTCTTCACGGAAGACCAGATCCCCTGGGACGAAATCGCTTTTCGAACGGTGCGCGAGACGCTGGTGCACTACTTCGAAGACCGGCGCCAGGGCCGGTTCGGCTTCCACACACTTGACATCGCCTGACCTGGAGGCGGGCCCGCCCCGCGCCAGCCAGCCACCAGCCCCTGAACCCTCGGGCTCAGGCCTGCTGCAGCGATGCCCCCAGGCGCTGTATGCCCTCTTCGATCTTGTCCAGGCCGACGGTGGCAAAGCTCAGGCGCAGCGTTGAAAGATCCGGGTTGGCCGCATAAAACGGCGCGCCCGGCACAAACGCCACGTTGTTTTCGATCGCCCGCTTGGCGAGCTCGGCACCGTCGGTGAGCAGGCCGGTCTGTCCCGTCAGCCGGGCCCAGATAAAAAGACCGCCTGCGGGTTGCACGAAGTCGACTGCAGCACCCAGCTCGCGCCGCAACGCCTCGCCCATGGCATGGGCCCGCTCAGCGTAAACCTTGCGAACCCTCTCCAGCGTGCCCTGCATGCGGCCCGACTTCAGGTACTGCGCCGCCGTGGCCTGGGCAAAGGTACTGGTGTGGGCGTCGCTGAACTGCTTGCACATGGTCGCCTTGGCCAGCAGCTCGGCGGGGCCCACCATCCAGCCCACCCGCAGCCCCGGGCTCAGCACTTTGCTCAAGGAACCACAATGCACCAGCAGCTCGCGGCTGCCCGGCACCGAGGCGCTGAGCGCCAGCAGGCTGGGTGGAGGAGCCGCATCGAAATACAGATCGCCATAGGGATCGTCCTCCACTATCAGCGTCTGGTGCTTGACGGCCATGGCCAACACCTTGCGGCGCCGCTCTTCGCTGAGCAAGGCGCCGCTGGGGTTGCCAAAGGTGGGGATCAGGTAAACGAACTTGGGCCGGTGCTCTTCGATCAGGCGCTCCAGCGCGTCGGTCTGTACCCCGTCACCATCCACAGGCGCAGAAATCAATTCGGCGCCATAGAGCTTGAAACACTGGATGGTGGCCAGAAAGGTAGGACCTTCAACGACCACCTTGTCGCCCGGAGAAATGAGGGTCTTGCCCAGCAGGTCCAGGGCTTGTTGACTGCCGGTGGTGACGATCAGCTGTTCGGGCGCCAGATCGGTGCAACCCTTCTGGCCCATGAAACGGGCAATCTCTTCACGCAGGGGCTGGTAGCCCTCCGTAGCGCCGTACTGAAGGGCGGCGCCGGGCTCCTGGGTCAGCGCCGCATTGGCAGCGATCCGGATGCCGTCCACATCGAACAAGGCGCTGTCGGGAAAGCCCCCCGCGAAGCTGATGATGCCCGGCTTGCCCAGCAGTTTGAAGAGCTCACGAATGGCAGAGGTTTCAACATTGTTGAGGCGGTCGGCAAAAGCAATCGGCATGGGGTGTCCGTATGGAAAAGGTGGTGTATCCGACGATGTTAGACCAACTCCAGGCCCGCGAGCGCCACCAGGGGCATGCCGACCACCACACTGCGCCATTGATCGGCCCATCGAGCCGTACATCCGGTTCACACCCTCGCACCCGCCGCAAAGACTTGCCTGCGGCTGGCGGATCACCAAGAATGCCATTCAAACAACTCTTGAAAATATAAGCATGAGAAGTTATTTTCTCTCCTTGACGGTGTCGCTGACCCTGACGCTGAGCGCCTGGGCACCTTCGGCGTCGGCGCGCGATCTGATTCTGGCCATCAGCGAAGGCT
>JBFHEQ010000435.1:0-3260 GCA_041584075.1 Hydrogenophaga sp. | reverse complement strand
CCCCTCCAAGTCAAAACAAGCAGGAGAACACTTTATGGTTGGACAATCTGCGCTCATTTTTGCGCTGGTCTGCGGGCTGATCGCCGTGGGCTATGGCTTCTGGTCCCGCAGCTGGATTCTTTCCCAGGATGCCGGCAACCCACGCATGCAGGAGATCGCAGGCGCGATTCAAATGGGTGCCGCAGCGTACC
Source organism: Hydrogenophaga sp. (assembly GCA_041584075.1). Taxonomy (GTDB): domain Bacteria; phylum Pseudomonadota; class Gammaproteobacteria; order Burkholderiales; family Burkholderiaceae_C; genus Hydrogenophaga. The sequence goes on along the minus strand of JBFHEQ010000435.1, from coordinate 3,069 downwards.
TGGCCCGTCAATACAAGACCATTGGCATGGTGGGCGTGGTGCTTGCCGTGCTGATCGCGGTGTTTCTCGACGCGAAAACCGGTGTGGGATTTGTACTCGGTGCGGTTCTCTCGGGCGCCTGCGGCTTTATCGGCATGAACGTCTCGGTCAAAGCCAACGTGCGCACAGCCCAGGCCGCGACCAAAGGCATTGGGCCTGCACTGGATGTCGCCTTCCGAGGGGGCGCCATCACCGGCATGCTGGTGGTCGGACTGGGCCTGCTGGGTGTCGCAGGCTTCTTCTGGTACCTGCTGGGCACTGGTCCGGCTGGAACCGGCGCTGAACTGGCCAAGTTGCTCAACCCATTGATCGGCTTCGCATTCGGCTCGTCGTTGATTTCCATCTTCGCGCGGCTGGGAGGCGGCATCTTCACCAAAGGCGCTGATGTGGGCGCCGATCTGGTGGGCAAGGTCGAGGCCGGTATTCCTGAGGACGACCCCCGCAATCCCGCCGTGATCGCCGACAACGTGGGCGACAACGTGGGCGATTGCGCCGGCATGGCCGCCGACCTCTTCGAAACCTATGCAGTGACGCTGATCGCCACCATGGTGCTCGGCGCCCTGATGGTGACGACTGCATCCATGGAAGCGGTGCTGTACCCGCTGGTCCTGGGCGGCGTGTCCATCATCGCGTCCATCATCGGCTGCTTCTTTGTCAAGGCCAGCCCCAACATGAAAAACGTCATGCCGGCCCTCTACAAGGGACTGGCCATCGCTGGCGGTCTGTCGTTGATCGCCTTCTACTTTGTGACGGCGGCGGTCATTCCCGACAACGCGATCAGCGAAACCGGTAGCCAGATGCGCCTGTTCGGCGCCTGCGCCGTCGGCCTGGTCTTGACGGCCGCGCTTGTGTGGATCACCGAGTTCTACACCGGTACACAGTACTCACCGGTGCAGCACATCGCCCAGGCATCCACCACCGGCCACGGCACCAACATCATTGCAGGCCTGGGTGTTTCCATGCGTTCGACCGCCTGGCCCGTGTTGTTTGTTTGCCTCGCCATCTTGCTGGCCTACAACCTGGCGGGCCTGTACGGCATTGCCATCGCCGCCACCTCCATGCTCAGCATGGCCGGCATCGTTGTGGCGCTCGATGCCTATGGTCCCATCACCGACAACGCCGGAGGCATCGCCGAGATGGCCGAACTCCCCAGCAGCGTTCGCGACGTGACCGATCCGCTCGACGCCGTCGGCAACACCACCAAGGCCGTCACCAAAGGCTATGCGATCGGATCAGCGGGTCTGGCGGCCCTGGTGCTGTTCGCCGACTACACGCACAAACTGGAAACCTACGGTCATGCGGTGAGCTTCGACCTCAGCGATCCCATGGTGATCGTGGGCCTCTTCATCGGTGGCCTGATTCCCTACCTCTTCGGCGCCATGGCCATGGAAGCGGTGGGCCGCGCCGCCGGTGCGGTGGTGGTCGAAGTGCGACGGCAGTTCAAGGACATCCCCGGCATCATGGATGGCAGCGGCAAGCCTGAATACGGGCGCGCGGTCGACATGCTGACTTCGGCTGCGATCAAGGAAATGGTGGTGCCAAGCCTGCTGCCCGTGGTCGTGCCGATTCTGGTCGGCATGTTCCTCGGCCCCAAGGCCCTGGGCGGCCTGCTCATGGGCACCATCGTGACCGGCCTTTTTGTCGCCATCTCCATGTGCACCGGCGGCGGTGCCTGGGACAATGCCAAGAAATACATTGAAGACGGTCACCACGGCGGGAAGGGCAGCGAAGCCCACAAGGCCGCAGTGACAGGCGACACCGTGGGCGACCCCTACAAGGACACGGCTGGCCCCGCCGTGAATCCCTTGATCAAGATCATCAACATCGTGGCCTTGCTGATCGTGCCCCTGATGCCCGTGGTCGGAGGATGAGCTTCCCTGCCCGTCCGCGAGCGGAGGGGCATGGAAGAGAATGGACTGGCTGCACGGAGCCGGCACCCACCGGCCTCGCTGCAGCGCGGTCACGGCATGCACCTTGTGCCGCGACAACGCGTGAACAGCCAACAAAAAAGCCCTGATCTTTCGATCAGGGCTTGATGTTTTTTGGTGGGACGTGCGGGGGTCGAACCCACGACAAACGGATTAAAAGTCCGCTGCTCTACCAACTGAGCTAACGTCCCACTGTCTTCGCTGAAGCAGTAATTAACTACCCTGCGAAGCCTCAAATTATAGCGTCTTTTTTCCCGTTTTCAAAGATCACCGAAAAGAAGTTGAGATTTCTGCTGACAAGGCATTCAGGACCCAGCCGGCCGCGCACATGCCAAATGCTGCGGTCACGCTCACGACGGAGCCATAACCGTGGCAGTTCAAAGAACTGTCACCCGACTCGATACCGCAAGATGCATCGGGCGGGCGCACCGTTTCACGGCTGAACACGCAAGCCACGCCCATGTTGCCCGCGCGCGGCGCGTGATGGTGTTTGCGCAAGCGGTAACGCAATTGCGCCAACAAGGGATCGTGGGTCACCTGTGCCAAGTCACCCACATCGATCGCATGGGCCAGCACTTTTCCGCCCGCGGCGCCAACGCTCACCACCGGCAGCCCCGTCGACCTCGCCCAGGACGCCAACGCCGTCTTGGCGCGCACCTGGTCACACGCATCGATCAAGGCATCGGGCCGGGCACCCGTGGGCAGGCCCAAGGCATCGAGCAGCGATGGCCAGTTGTCGGCGTCGACGAATTCTTCAATCACGTCCACCACACATGCCGGATGAAACAGGGCGATGCGTTCACGCATCGCCTGCGCCTTGCTCTGACCCAAGGTGGGCTCCATGGCGTGAATCTGGCGGTTGATGTTGGACTCGGAAACGTGATCAAGATCGATCAAAGTCAATCGCCGGACACCGCTGCGGGCCAATGCTTCCACCGCCCACGATCCCACGCCGCCGATACCCACCACCACCACATGCGCATCAAACACGCGCTGTGCACCGGGGACCCCATACAGGCGGCGCAAGCCACCGAACCGCCGCTCGAAATCGACAGCGGCCTCTTCAGCTACGGGAACGGTCACTGCGTCACTCCCGATCGAT
>JBFHEQ010000434.1:0-3264 GCA_041584075.1 Hydrogenophaga sp. | reverse complement strand
TCGCCCAGCAGATCTTCTGGTACACCGCCTTCACGGCCGACATGACCAAAAAAGGCCTGCCCGTGGTGAACGACGACGGTACGCCGAAGTGGCGCATGGCCCCCGGCCCCAACGGCCCGTACTGGAAGCCCGGCATGCAAAACGGCTACCAGGACGTGGGCAGCTGGACCTTCTTCGAGAAGCACGACGCCGACCGCACCGCTGCCGCCTGGTTGTATGCACAGTTCGTGACCGCCAAGACCACCAGCCTGAAAAAGACCATCGTGGGCCTCACGCCCATTCGCGAGTCCGACATCCGCTCCAAGGCCATGACCGACATGGCGCCCAAGCTGGGTGGACTGGTCGAGTTCTACCGCAGCCCGGCCCGCGTGGCCTGGACACCCACCGGCACCAACGTGCCCGACTACCCCAAGCTGGCCCAGCTCTGGTGGCAAAACGTGGCCCAGGCTGTGACGGCAGAGAAGACCCCTCAGCAAGCCATGGACAATCTGGCTGAGCAGATGGACAGCGTCATGGCCCGCCTCGAGCGAGCCGGCATGGACCGTTGTGCGCCCAAGCTCAACAAGAAAGGTGACCCCAACAAGTACCTGAGCGACAAAGCCGCACCCTGGAAAAAGCTGGCCAATGAGAAGCCCAAAGGCGAAACCATTGCCTACGACCAGCTGCTCAACGCCTGGAAGGCCGGTCGGGTGCGCTAACACCTGAATCCCGAGGTCTCCTTAACCGCCCCTGTGTCAGCCGATGGCGCAGGGGCACTGAAACATTCTTATGTCCCGCGCTACCCACTTTCAAGCTTTGTCCCAGGAACTAACCTACGACCTCGTCGTGGTCGGAGGCGGGGCCACAGGCCTGGGTGTGGCCCTGGACGCCGCGCTGCGCGGCTTTTCCGTCGCCCTCCTGGAGTCTCACGACTTTGGTGGAGGCACATCTTCTCGCGCCACCAAGCTCCTGCATGGTGGTGTGCGCTACCTCGCGCAAGGCAACGTGGCGCTGGTCCGCGAAGCGCTGGCCGAGCGCTCGAATGTGTTGCGCATTGCGCCGCACCTGGCCCAGCCTTTGCCTTTTGTCATGCCCTCCTACAAGTGGTGGCAGACCCCTTTTTACGGCGTGGGCCTCAAGCTCTACGACCTCATGGCCGGTCGTGCAGGCCTGGGGCGAACCGAATTTCTCAACACCACCGAGACGCTCGCTGCCCTGCCAGGGCTCAAATCGACCGGGCTGCAAGGCGGCGTCAAGTACTGGGACGGCCAGTTTGACGACGCCCGTCTGGCGCTGGCGCTGGCCCGCACGGCTGAGGCGGCCGGGGCTGTTGTCCTCAACTACGCCGAAGTCACTTCGCTCCAAGCCGCTTCGTCCGGCAAGGGGCAAAACGGTGTTGCACTGCTGGAAGTGAGTGACCGCATCGGTGAAAGTATCCGGAAAATCAAGGCCCGTTGTGTGGTGAATGCCACTGGTGTCTGGGTCGACGCCTTGAGAAACCAGGCCTTGGGCGCAGCGCCCGAAGTGACGCCCTCCCGCATGGTCAGCCCCAGCCAGGGCGTTCATGTGGTGGTCGATCGAGACTTCATGCCTGGCCACCACGCCTTGCTGGTGCCCAAGACCCGCGATGGAAGGGTGTTGTTTGCCGTGCCCTGGATGGGCAAACTCATCCTGGGCACCACAGACACGCCCCGTCAAGACCTGCCGCGTGAGCCCACCCCCTTCGCTGAGGAACTGGCATTCATCCTGAGCGAAGCTGCGCAAGTGCTGACGAGGCCTGTGCGAACAGAGGACATCCGCAGCGTCTGGGTGGGCCTGCGCCCCCTGGTCGCACCACCAGAGCAAGCGAGTGGCGGCACCAAAACCATTTCCAGAGAGCACACCATCGTGGTGGACGGCGGCAACGTCGTGACCGTCACCGGAGGCAAATGGACCACCTACCGCGCCATGGCCGAGGACGTGCTTGACCGCTGTTTCGAAGAAAACCTGCTTCCACGCCGTGCAGGCAGCATCACCGACCGCCATCGCCTGGTAGGTGCCCCCGTTGAGGCCGCGCCCGCCACGCCAGTCTATGCAGAGCCGGGGGTGCACCTGTATGGCACCGAGGCGGCGGTGGTACAGGCTTGTCCCGGCGCAGGGCGCGAGCTGGGCATGGGCCTGACCGAAGCCATGGTGCGCTATGCGGCCCGCCACGAATATGCCGAAACCGTCGAAGACGTGCTTGCACGGCGTTGGCGGGCGTTGTTCCTCGACGCACGCCAGGCCGCCAGCTTGGCACCTGCCGTTGCAGCGTTGTTGACCCAGGAGCACGGCCGGGACCCTGCACTGGCCGAATTTCTGGACCTGTGCGCGCGTTATTTGCCACCCGGAGCAAGTCTGTGAGAAAAAAAGTGCAAAAGGCTGTTGACAGCCCATAACAGCGGTGCCATAATTTGTGGCTTCGCCGTAAAAAAGCGATGTAATCTCGCCCACCGAAGTCGGTTGGGGGTAAATCCGGGTCCCGGCATTTGCTTCTGATTGGCAACGACGGGCCCAAGACTGATCACTTCCAGCCGTGGTGGCTGGACGGATTCAAGTTGGGACTTAAATCAAATGATCCAAACGCAATCTCGACTCGATGTTGCTGACAACACGGGTGCCAAGTCCGTGATGTGCATCAAAGTGCTGGGCGGCTCCAAGCGCCGTTACGCCAGCGTGGGTGATGTCATCAAAGTCACCATCAAAGAAGCAGCGCCTCGTGGCCGTGTCAAAAAAGGCGAAGTCTATAGCGCCGTTGTTGTCCGTACCGCCAAAGGCATCCGCCGTCCTGACGGCGCGCTGATCAAATTCGACGGCAACGCAGCAGTGTTGCTTAACGCCAAGCTGGAGCCTATCGGCACCCGCATCTTCGGACCCGTGACGCGCGAGCTGCGCACCGAGAAGTTCATGAAGATCGTGTCGCTGGCACCCGAGGTTCTCTGAGGAATCATCATGAACAAGATTCGTAGTGGCGATGAAGTCATCGTGATCGCAGGTCGCGACAAGGGCAAGCGCGGCAAGGTTTCCTTGCGCGTCGACGACAGCAAGCTGATCGTTGATGGCGTCAACCTGGTGAAGAAGCATGCCAAGCCAAACCCCATGAAGGGTATTGCTGGCGGCATCGTTGAAAAAACCATGCCTATCCATCAGTCCAACGTGGCCATCTTCAATGGCGCCACGGGCAAGGCTGATCGCGTGGGTATCAAGCAGTTGGCTGACGGCAAGAAAGTGCGCGTCTTCAAGTCCAGCGGCGAAGAAATCAAGGCG
>JBFHEQ010000433.1:0-3273 GCA_041584075.1 Hydrogenophaga sp. | reverse complement strand
GGTCGAAAAGGGCTACAGCTTCGAACGCCGCCGCAGCACCGTGGCCGCCGGTGGATTTGACCGCAAGGCCTACAACGAAATGGCCGAGCTGGGCCTGACCGGCCTCTACGTGCCAGAAGACCTCGGCGGCATGGGCATGGGTCCGGTCGAGGGCATGGTCACGCTGCAGGAACTGGGCCGCGGCATCGTGCTGGAGCCACTGGCGCAGGCGTTGATCAGTGGCGCCGTGCTCGCGGGCTACGCCCCCGATGCGGTGAAGACCGACTGGTGCGGCAAGGTCGCCTCGGGCGAAGCCCTGGTGGTGCTGGCCCACACCGAGCGTGGTCTGCGTTACCGCTCCGACACCTGCAAAGCCACCGCTGCGCAAGCCAGCACCGGCTGGGCCGTGAGTGGCGACAAAAGCGTGGTCCCTGTCGGAGACCAGGCGGACGCTTTCCTCGTGCCCGCCCTGGCCGACGGCAAGATGGCCCTGTTCCTCGTCGAAAGCAAGGCCAGCGGCGTCACCGCCAAAGGCTATGGGACACAAGATGGTGGGCGGGCGGCCGAGGTGTCGTTCAAGAACGCACCCGCCACGCTGGTGACCCTGGACGGGCAGACTGCCCTGGAACACGCGCTGGACATCGGCATCGCGGCCACCTGCGCCGAAGCCGTGGGCGTGATGGACCAGACCCTGGCCATCACCGTCGAGTACATGAACACCCGCAAGCAGTTCGGCGTGGTCATTGCCAGCTTCCAGGCACTGCGCCACCGTGTGGCCGACATGAAGATGCAACTGGAGCTGGCCCGCTCCATGAGCTACTACGCTTCACTGAAGCTCAACGCCCCGACCGATGAACGCCGTGCCGCCATGGCACGCGCCAAAGTGCAATTGGGCAACTCCATGCGCCAGGTGGGCAAAGAAGCTGTTCAGCTGCACGGTGGCATCGCCGTGACCGATGAGTACATCGTGAGCCACTACTTCAAGAAGCTCACGCAGATGGAAGTCGCGTTCGGCGACACCATGCACCACCTGGGCGAGGTGTCGGCGCGGATGGTCGAGACCGCTGGGGTATTCGCTTAACTGGTCCTCCCCCGCGCCGCGCCTGCGGCGCGTCACCCCCTCAAGGGGGCGATGCTGGCGGCCCGGCAAAGCCGGTTCCGCGGCATCCTTCGATCAGGGCATCGCACGCCGTGGCGGCAGGCGCTTCGGCCTGCACGCCCCCCGAGCGGTGACGCCCCAGGCGGAACGGAGGGATCAAGCGTGCAACCGTGAGCTCTTGGGCAGATGGGACATCAGAAACTCCATCTGGTCCGCCAGGATGCGGCGGTTGCGCAGGATGAAGTCTTCCCAGAGGCTGGGCACGTAGGGCGCGTAGAGCAGCGGCATGCGGGCCTGCTCGGGCGTTCGGTTGCCCTTGCGGTGGTTGCAGGATTTGCAGGCGGTGACCACGTTCATCCAGTGGTCCTGGCCTTTTTGGCCCACGGGGTGGATGTGCTCCCGCGTCAGCACGTCTTCATGGAAATGCCCGCCGCAATAGGCGCAAAGGCATCGATCCCGGGAAAACAGTTTGCTGTTGGTCAGCGTGGGGCGCAGATCAAAGGGGTTGATGCGTGGGACGCCCTGGGTGCCGATGATGGAATTGACGGTGATGATGGACTGCAGACCGGACACCGCGTTGTGGCCCCCGTGGAACACGGCGACCTGGGCACCCATTTCCCAGCGCACTTCATCCGCCGCATAGTGCAAGACGGCTTCTTCCAGGCTGATCCACGACTGTGGAAGCCCTTGCGCTGACAGCTTCAAAACCTTCAAGACCCACCTCCCTGTTGAAAAACAACCGGACAATCTGTCTTCCTACACAGGCACCGCAAACAGCCACCTGTATCGAGTGTGTCAATATACCGTGCTTCTGTGACAAATCGCTTGAACCTCAGCCATCCCCTCCGAATGGCCTGTCTTCTCCGTTGAAACTTTCATGAAAATCTTCCGAGGCCTGCGGAACCGCCAGGCGCCCGCCGCCCATGGTTCACCCGAAACGCAGGGCTGCGCGCTCACGATCGGCAATTTCGACGGTGTGCACCGGGGTCACCAGGCCATGATCGCCTTGCTGATCAACGAAGCGCGTCACCGCGGCGTGCCCAGCTGCGTGATGACGTTTGAGCCCCATCCGCGCGACTATTTCGCCGCGCTGCACCAGAAGCCTGAGCTCGCCCCCGCCCGCATTGCCACCTTGCGAGACAAGCTGCTGGAGCTGGAGCGTTGCGGTGTGGACCAGTGTGTGGTGCTGCCGTTCAACGCCCAGCTGGCCAGCCAGAGCCCCGAATCGTTCATCCAGGACACCCTCGTGAACACGCTGGGTGTGCGCTACCTGCTGGTGGGCGACGATTTCAAGTTCGGCGCCAGGCGCGCCGGCGATTACGCCATGCTCGATGCGGCGGGTGGCCGGCTGGGGTTTGACGTGGCGCGCATGCAGAGCTATGAGGTCCATGGTTTTCGGGTGTCCAGTTCGGCGGTGCGCGAGGCCCTGGGCGAGGGCCGCATGGGCGACGTGGCCGCCCTGCTCGGTCGGCCCTACAGCATCAGTGGCCACGTGGTGCACGGGCGCAAGCTCGGCCGCCAGCTCGCCGAAAGCCGCCCGGGCTTGGGCGATGGCTTCCGCACACTCAACTTGCGTTTCGCCCATTGGAAGCCCGCTGCCAGCGGCATTTTTGCCGTGCAGGTCACCGGTCTGATGCCGGATGGCACGGCCCTGCCGGGGGTGGCCAACCTGGGCGTGCGCCCTTCCCTGGACCCCGCCGACGTCAATGGCGGACGCGTGTTGCTGGAAACCCACTGCCTGCAATGGCCCGAGGCGCTGGCGCGAACCCTGCCGGATGGCGAGGCCTACGGTAAAATCATCCGCGTGGACCTGCTGCACAAACTGCACGACGAACTGAAATACGAAGGACTGGACGCCCTGACCCAAGGCATCGCCCAGGACTGCGATGACGCTCGCGCCTTTTTTGCGACCCTGCCCGAGCAGGCTTACGGGCAAACCCACCGCCAGACCACGCGCGATCGAATTTAGAGCTTTAACGCTCGCCGCTTGCCGCCCCACGACTGGCTCAGGGCTCGCGGATTTCCCCCAGCAGATTCCCCCCTCCTCCCCCGTCCGGGCTGAGCCAGTCGCTGCCCTCCACAAGCTGTTCTCATGTCCGACGCAAAAAATTCCGCACCCGCCACCAAGGCCAGTGGCAAAAACGAGAGCGCCAGCGCCTACCGCGCCACGCTCAACATGCCCGACACACCGTTCC
>JBFHEQ010000432.1:0-3274 GCA_041584075.1 Hydrogenophaga sp. | reverse complement strand
TCAACACAAGACCCGTCTGCAAACCTGGGGTTCGGGACCCTGGCTTCTGGCCCTGGTCTTGTTGCTGTTTTACGCCTGGATCCAGGTGCTGGTGAGTCACTACAGGACCATGGCGCACGAGCCAGCACTCATGGCGGTGTCCGACCCCGTCATCGGTGTCCTCATTGCCGCGCTGATCGCCTTGCTCTTGCGGCCTGACATGGCCAACGCATGGAGTCACCGCGTGCTGGGGTCCCGGCCCTTGCACTGGCTGGGCGAGCTCAGCTATGGCATCTACCTTTGGCATTTCCCGGTGTTGCGCTTCATGCCCAAGCTCTTCCCGAACGCATGGGCCGGCATGGAGGGCAGCGCATTCGCTTTGCTGGTCTGCCTGCTGGTCACGCTGCCTCTGGCCGCCATGAGTTTCTTCCTGGTCGAAAAACCCGCACTGACCTGGCTCGCGCGGCGCCAGGCGGCCCGCAAGACCTTGAAACACAACGAGGCCCACGGCGCCGGCCCTGCACCCCTGACCGAAAGATGAAAACAAAGATCTGGATTTCCGCGCTGCTGATACTCGCCGCCACGGGGTTCGCCTGGCACACCTGGGGCGGCGCCGCAGTCGCCGCCGTAGCCGGCGCGCTGGTGATGTGGTTGCTGCTGCATTACACCCGCCTCATGAAGATCATGCAGCGTGCCGCGCAGCGCCCGATCGGGACGGTGAGCAACGCAGTGATGCTCAACGCCCGACTGGCTCAGGGGCAAACGCTCATGAAAACCATCGGCATGACGCAGTCACTTGGCCAGTCAGTGGGCCAGTCAGTGGCGTCCACCCCGGCACCTTCGGACACCGGGTTCGAGACGTTTGTCTGGACGGACGCGTCGGGCGATTCGGTGACGGTGTCATTCAAGCGCGGCAAATTGCAGCGCTGGCACCTGACGCGCGCTCAAAGCGGCACGTAGAATTTGGTGAACGCCTTGCTCACGCCGCGAGCACAAGCCCTGCAGCCTCGTCGCTGAAGCCGCCCGATCAAGAACGGCCACTGCCCACACCCTTCGCGCCCGCCCGCTCAAGCAGGGGTTCGGCGCGCCGTGAGGCGAATGTGCAATTGCAGCTCGCCGCCCTGGTCCAGCGCCTTCAGACCGTGCCATGTCGGCTCGGTCTGCTGGACCGCGTTGTTCAGGTGGGTCACCGGCTCCACACAGAAAAAATCGGCGTCCAGGGGTGTGTACACCACCCAATAGCGGCCGTCGGCTTCCAGAGCCACCTGCAACAGGTTGTCGGTCAGCTGCGCTTCAGCTCCCACACCCTCGAAACAATGGTCCAGCCGCATGTCGGCGACCGCACCCCGCAACCCTTGCACCTCCCGCGGTTCACGCGGCAGCACATCGTCACCCGCCAGCCACTGCTTGCTCACAGGCAACTCGATGGCACTGCCAGGCCGCCGCACAAAATAGGGGTGCCACCCCACGCCCATGGGCTGACAACGGGCATCGGTATTGCGCACGCTCATCGTCAGCCTCAATCCGTCAGGACCCAGCTCGAAGCGCTGCTCTGCCTCAAAGGCAAACGGCCAGAATTCATCGGGCTCGTGCGTCAGGCGCAAGACCAGCCCCGAGGTTACTTGCTCCACCACCGCCCAGGGCCGCATGAACCCCACCCCGTGCAGCGCGTGCGGTTCGTTGTTGAAACCGTTGCGCAAGCGGTAGGTCTCCCCGCGCCAAGCCATCCGCCCCTGCCCGATGCGGTTCGAATACGGCACCAGCGGATACGCCGCGCTCTGGCCCGCATGGCGCACCCCGTGCGAAGCGGGCCGCAACACAGCTGTTTCACCCAGCCACAAGCCCAGCACGCAGCCCCCCAACAGGGGATCCACCTGCAGCCTCCAATCGGCATGGCGCAATTCAATCGGGTGAGTGGGCGTGGACATGGTGCGGGGCAAATGGCTGCGGGTACAAACACGGGGCAAGCACAAGCATACAAGTCCCCGTCTGATCCGAGGGACAAACGTCTGTATCTCTCATCGGTTTGTCTGCGGCGGCGGGCCGCCAGACCGTAAAATGCGGGATCCTGTCAGCGCTGGCGCTGGCGGCACCCGAACACAAAGGAATCCGCATGACCCCCGTAGTCCCCTCGATGTCCGACCGCGACGGCAAAATCTGGATGGATGGCCAGATGGTTGACTGGCGTGACGCCAAGATCCATGTGCTCACCCACACACTGCACTACGGCTGCGGCGCCTTTGAAGGAGTGCGCGCCTACAAGACCGCCGATGGCAGCACCGCCATCTTCCGTCTGGAAGAACACACCGACCGCCTGTTCAACAGCGCCAAGATCCTGCGCATGACCATCCCGTTCACCAAAGACCAGGTGAATGAGGCCCAAAAAGCCGTGGTGCGCGAAAACCAGCTGGAAAGCGCTTACCTGCGCCCCCTGACCTGGATCGGTGACAAGAAGCTGGGCGTCTCGCCCAAAGGCAACACCATCCACCTGATGGTCGCGGCCTGGTCCTGGGGCGCCTACCTGGGCGAAGAAGGCCTCAAGCGCGGCATCCGCGTCAAGACCAGCAGCTACACCCGCCACCACGTCAACATCACCATGACCCAGGCCAAGGCGGTGAGCAACTACACCAACTCCATCCTGGCCAACATGGAAGTGACCGAAGAGGGCTACGACGAAGCCCTGCTGCTGGACAGCTCTGGGTTTGTCTCCGAAGGCGCGGGCGAAAACATCTTCGTGATCAAGAACGGCGTGATCTACACGCCCGACCTGTCGGCCGGCGCCCTGAATGGCATCACACGCAACACCGTGTTCCACATCGCCAAAGACCTGGGCCTGGAGATCGTGCAAAAGCGCATCACGCGCGACGAGGTCTACATCGCCGACGAAGCCTTCTTCACGGGCACAGCCGCCGAAGTGACGCCCATCCGCGAACTCGACCGCATCGAGCTGGGCGCCGGCAGCCGCGGCCCCATCACCGAACAGATCCAGAGCGCCTTCTTCGACATCGTGGGTGGCAAGAATCCAAAATACGCCCACTGGCTGTCCAAAGTCTGAGACCCCATCATGAGCAACACCGTCATCGAACTCAAAGCCTCTGAGCTCAACGCTCAAGGCGGCGTGTTCTGCCCCAACCCCAAAGCCGACATGAAGCTCTGGAACAGCCACCCCAAGGTCTACCTGGATATCGCCAAGACCGGCGAGGCCAAATGCCCTTACTGCGGCACCCTGTACCGCCTCAAAGCCGGCGAAACGGTTTCCCACGCGCACTGAATCCGTGACCACGCCGGACAGCGT
>JBFHEQ010000431.1:0-3278 GCA_041584075.1 Hydrogenophaga sp. | reverse complement strand
GTGTGGCCGGGCTGAGCAGCGCAGCGGCTGGCGGATCAGGGCGGGCGTTGTTTGAGCGAAGCGAGTTCAGCCCGACCCCGCCAGACGCGAGCAGCGCAAGGAACCGCGCAGCGGACCGGACTTCGGCTCGCCTTTTCTTTGGGTACTTTCTTTTGGCGAAGCAAAAGAAAGTACCTCGGCTGCCGGGCCGAGACCCGGCACGCCCAGCAATCGAAAAGTCCCAGCAACGAAAGACACTTCGCGAGAACACCGCGGAACCGGCTTTGCCGGGCCGCAGGTGTTGCCCCCAGTGGGGGTTCGCGTGAAGTGCGGCGGGGTGGAGCAACTCACCTTCCAAGGTAAACCTCAATCACCCGCTCATCAGCCTGAACCTCATCCAACGTGCCCTCGGCCAGCACAGAGCCCTCACACAACACCGTCACCTTTTCCGAAATCGTGCGGATAAAGCTCATGTCGTGCTCCACCACCATCAGCGAGTGTTTGCCTTTCAGCGTCAGGAACAGCTGCGCCGTGCGCTCGGTTTCTTCGTCGGTCATGCCCGCCACCGGCTCGTCAAGCAGCAGCAGCTTGGGGTCCTGCATCAGCAGCATGCCGATCTCCAGCCACTGCTTCTGGCCGTGGCTCAGGTTGCCAGCCAGGCGGGCGGCGCTGTCGGCCAGGTGAATGGTCTGCAGCACTTCACCCAGGCGGTCTTTCTCCTCGCCCGTGAGCGTGAACACCATGCTGCGGCGCACGCGCTTGTCGGTGGCCAGGGCCAGCTCCAGGTTTTCGAACACGCTCAGCTGCTCGAACACGGTGGGCTTCTGGAACTTGCGGCCGATGCCCAGCGATGCAATCTCCGCTTCGCGGTAGCGCAGCAGGTCGATGGTGCTGCCAAAGAACACCTGGCCGGAATCGGGTTTGGTCTTGCCGGTGATGATGTCCATCATCGTGGTCTTGCCCGCCCCGTTGGGGCCGATGATGCAGCGCAACTCGCCGGGCGCGATGTCCAGCGACAGACCGTTGATGGCCTTGAAACCGTCAAAACTCACGTGCACATCTTCCAGGTACAGGATGCGGCCGTGAGCCGTGTCCACTTCGCCTGGTGTGTGCACACGGCCATAGCCCGCCGAGCGACCACCCGATTCGGTCTGCGGCTGGGCCATCGCCGCATTGGCTTTTTCGGCGCGCTGCGCGCCAGCTTCCATCAGATCCGGTGTCATGCCTGTGTTCCTTTGCCAAGCTTCAGTTTCTTCACCAGGCCCACGACCCCCTGCGGCATCCACAAGGTGACCGCAATGAACAGCGCGCCCAGGAAATACAGCCAGAACTCAGGAAAGGTCACGGTGAGCCAGCTCTTGGCGCCGTTGACGATGAAGGCGCCCACAATGGGGCCCACCAGGCTGGCACGCCCGCCCACCGCCGCCCACACGGCGATTTCGATGCTCGCCGCCGTGCTCATCTCACCGGGGTTGATGATGCCGACCTGGGGCACATACAAGGCCCCGGCCACACCACACATCACCGCCGAAATCGTCCAGATGGTGAGCTTGTAGGGCAGCGGGTTGTAGCCGCAAAACATGACCCGGCTCTCGGCATCGCGCACCGCCTGCAGCACCCGACCGAACTTGGAACTCACCAGCCAGCGCGCCCACAGGAAGAAGCCCAGCAGGGTCAGCCCCGTGATCACAAACAGCGTCATGCGCATGTTTTGTGTGGCCAACGGCATGTCGAGGATGCGCTTGAAATCGGTGAAGCCGTTGTTGCCGCCAAAACCGGTCTCGTTGCGGAAGAAGAGCAGCAGCGCCGCATAGGTGAGCGCCTGCGTGATGATGGAGAAATACACGCCCTTGATGCGCGAACGAAAGGCAAAGTAGCCGAACACAAACGCCACAAGGCCCGGCACCAGCACGATCAGCAGCAACGTGGCGATGAAGCTGTCCGACAGCGCCCAGTGCCAGGGCAGTTCTTTCCAGTCCAGGAACACCATGAAGTCGGGCAGGTCACTCTGGTATTGACCGTCGCGGCCGATCTGGCGCATGAGATACATGCCCATCACATACCCACCCAGCGCAAAAAACAGCCCGTGGCCCAGGCTCAAAATGCCCGTGTAACCCCAGATCAGGTCCATGGCCAGCGCACAAATGGCGTAACACATGATCTTGCCCAGCAGGCCCACCATGTAGTCGCTCAAATGGAAAGCACTGCTCTCGGGAATCATCAGGTTGAGCGCCGGCGCCACCGCACAAACGACCAGCAGCGCCACCACAAAGCTGCTCCACCCGGCGCGGGTGAGCAACGGGCCTTTGGGCGGCAAGGAAACTGAATTGCTCGTCATGCGGTATCTCTCTCAGGATCGCTGTGTCTGCTTTCAGGGATGCCGCGGAACCGGCTTTGCCGGGCCGCCAGCATCGCCCCCTTGAGGGGGTGACAAACCAAAGGTTTGGCGCAGGGGGGAGTCACAAGTGCTTTCATGTCTCTCTGCCTTTCATGGCGAAGATGCCCTGGGGACGTTTCTGGATGAACACGATGATGAACACCAGCACCGCGATCTTGGCCAGCACGGCGCCCGCCCAGCCCTCCAGCAACTTGTTCAGAATGCCCAGGCCCAGCGCGGCGTAGACCGTGCCTGCGAGCTGCCCCACCCCACCCAGCACCACCACCATGAAAGAATCCACGATGTAGCTCTGGCCGAGATCGGGGCCCACGTTACCGATCTGGCTCAGCGCGCAGCCCGCCAGGCCGGCAATGCCCGAGCCCAGCGCAAACGCATAGGTGTCGATGCGGGCCGTGTTCACGCCCATGCACGAGGCGATGGGCCGGTTCTGTGTGACACCGCGCACAAACAGGCCCAGGCGTGTGCGGCCGATCAGCATCGCCACACCCACCAGCACTGCCACGGCAAAGCCGATGATCATGATGCGGTTCCAGGGCAGCGTGAGGTTGCCCATCAGGGTCACGCTGCCGCTCATCCAGCTGGGGTTTTCCACGCCGACGTTTTGCGCACCAAAGATGCTGCGCACGCCCTGCATCAGCACCAGGCTGATACCCCAGGTGGCCAGCAGCGTCTCCAGCGGACGACCGTACAGGAAGCGGATCACCGTGCGCTCCATCACCGCACCCACCAGCGCCGAGGCCAGGAAGGCCAGCGGCACGGCGGCCAGCAAATACCAGTCAAACAACTCCGGCAGCGACTCCCGGAAAAATGATTGCACCAGCCAGGTGGCGTAGGCGCCAATCATGATCAGCTCGCCATGGGCCATGTTGATCACGCCCATGAGACCGTAGGTGATCGCCAG
>JBFHEQ010000430.1:0-3296 GCA_041584075.1 Hydrogenophaga sp. | reverse complement strand
CGCCGCCCGCCGCTGTGTGGATCAGGGTCAGGCTGAAGTCGTGGCATTGACCCTGGGTCACCTCGGCGCCGTGCTGATCACCGGTGAAGGCTCATGGAACGCCCCACCCCTGACCATCGACGTTGCCAGCGCCGTCGGCGCGGGCGACAGCTTTGTGGGCGGCATGGTCTGGGGCCTGCAAGGCGGCTTGCTGCTGCACGAGGCCTTCGCATGGGGCATCGCGTCGGGATCGGCCGCGCTGATGTCGGTGAGCACCGGTCTGTCGCGGCGAGAAGACGCGCAACGGCTGTTTCCCGGCGTCGAACTGCAACAGGTATCGGCCACGTCAACCACCGGAACAGCACGATCTGACCAAGCCGGCCGCGACGACCGGCGATAGACGGCCCTCGGAACACCTGTTGGCGAGTCGTATTCTCTTCATGCATAATGCAAATCAGAATCGTTCTCATCAAGATACAGGATCCGACGCATGATGCCACTCAATACCCTTGCTGCTGCCGTACTGGCTGTCTCTTCCATGGCCCTGGCCAGCTTCCCCGCCGCAGCCGCCAGCACACCGGCCGCAACAGCCGCCACCGCCGTCGACCACAAAGCCGTGGCCAGTCACTATGCCGCACTGGTTTACAGCAATTACAGCGACACCCTGGCCGCAGCCCAGGACATGCAGGCCGCCATCGCCGCGTTTGTCAAAGCCCCTTCGGCCGAGGGCATGGAAAAGGCCCGTCAGGCCTGGCGAGACGCCCGCGAGTTTTACGGCCAGACCGAAGCCTTCCGGTTCTATGGCGGTCCCATTGACGATGACAAAGGCCCCGAAGGCCAGATCAACGCCTGGCCCCTGGACGAGGCCTATGTGGACTATGTCGAAGGCAAGCCCAAGGCCGGCCTGGTGAACAACACCCAGGTCAAGATCACCAAGGCAGCCCTGATCAAGGCCAATGAGCGCGGCGGTGAAGAAAACATCAGCGCCGGCTGGCACGCCATCGAGTTCCTGCTGTGGGGTCAGGACCTGAGCGAAACCGGTGCCGGCAACCGCTCGTTTGAAGACTACGTGGTGGGCAAGGGTGCCAACGCCGAGCGCCGTGCGCAGTACATCACCGTGGCCACGCAACTGCTGGTGGACGACCTCAGCAGCGTCACCAAGGCCTGGGCGCCCAAGGCGAAAAACTACCGCGCCCAGTTCGAAAAGGGTGGTAAGGAATCTGTGCGCAAAATGATCGTGGGCCTGGGCTCCCTGTCGCGCGGCGAACTCTCGGGCGAACGCATGGAAGTGGCGCTGAACTCCCAAGACCAGGAAGACGAACACTCCTGCTTTTCCGACAACACCCACCGCGATGTCGTGACCAACGCCCAAGGCATCCTGAACGTCTGGACCGGCCAGTACCAGCAGCGCGACGGCAAGGCACTGGCAGGTCCTTCCCTGCGCGATCTGGTGGCCGCCAAGGATCCGGCACTGGCCGACAGGGTGACCGCCCAGATCAGCACCTCGGTGAAAGATGCAGAAAGCATTCCCGCCCCATTCGACCAGGCCATTGCCAAAGGTGCCGCAGGGCGTCCGGCGATTGAAAAGACCGTGGCCAGTCTGGTGGCGCAGTCCAAGCTGCTGGTGGAATCCGCATCGGCCGTGGGCATCACCAAGCTGACGCTGGTGGAACCTTAACCCCCCCACGCGCCGCGCCTGAGGGCGCGTCACCCCCCCCCAGGGGGCGATGCCTGTGGCCTGGCAAAGCCAGTTCCACGGCATCCTTGAGAACTCCCCCTCTCCCGCAGCAGGGCTGCTTTTCCCGGGCTTCATCACCATGTCTTCCTTTCCCAAAGCCACGCGTGTCACGCTAGCCATGGGGGGCCTCGCTGTTGGCGCAGCGGCGCTCGCTTTGCATGGCCAGACCTTCGCAGACACCGACCCCGACCCGCTGGGCGAAAAAGTGGGCGGCAGCGGCACGGTGTTCGCCACCGGACGCAACGCGTTCTCGTTTCCCCTGGCCGATTTGAGCGACCCGGAGCGCACCCGCTTCGTGATCGGCAACTCCTTCTTCAAACGCAACTGGGTGGAAGCACCGGCCTCCACCACCGCGCGCGACGGCCTCGGCCCGCACTTCATCGCTCGCTCCTGTGCCGGTTGCCACACCATGGACGGACGCGGCGAACCGCCCGACTGGCCCAAGACCCTGGGCAAAGAACCCGAGAATGCGGTGGCCCTGCTGATGAGGCTGTCGGTGCCAGGCACAGCCCATGCCCATGCCGGCGTGGTGCCTGAGCCCACCTATGGTGACCAGTTCAACAACGCTGCCGTTCAGGGCGTGAAGCCTGAAGGACGCGTCGAAATCCGCAGCGAAACCCTGCGCGGCCGTTTCGCCGACGGCACGCCGTACACGCTGCAAAAACCGCTCTACTCGCTGACCGGTCTGGCTTACGGGCCCATGGCCAAAGACGTCATGATCAGCCCGCGCATCGCGCCGCAGATGATCGGCATGGGCCTGCTGGAAGCCATTGCTGAGAAAGACATTTTGGCCAACGCGCGGGACCAGGCCGCCAGCGCCGGCCCGATCAAAGGCCAGCCCAACCGGGTGTGGGATGCCGTCGCCCAGAAAGAAGTGATCGGCCGCTTTGGCTGGAAAGCCAATGTGGGCTCGGTGGCCCACCAGTCGGCCGGGGCCTTCAACGGCGACATGGGCATCACGACCAGCCTGTTCCCCGGAGAAGCCTGCACCACAGCGCAAAAGGACTGTCTCGCTGCACCACACGGTGGCGGAAGGGCCAAGGCCGGCGCGGGGCTTGTCACGGCCGCACAGGCCCTGACCGCACCACCGGAAATCGACGACGAAACCTTCGCCCAGGTCGTTTTCTACACCGCCACCATCGCACCCCCCGCGCGACGAAAGCCCAATGACACCCAGGTGTTGAAGGGCCAGGCGCTGTTTGCCCAGGCACAGTGCGCCACCTGCCACCGCCCCGGCTACACCACCGGCGAGGCCTTGTTCCCCCGGTTCAGCACGCCTCGCGTCAGCGGTCAGCGCATCTGGCCTTACACCGACCTGCTGCTGCACGACATGGGGCCCGAGCTCGCCGACGGACGCCCCGATTTTCTGGCCAGCGGCAGCCAATGGAAAACCCCGCCGCTCTGGGGCATCGGCTTGTTCAAGGACGTCAACGGCCACCAGCGCCTGATGCACGACGGCCGTGCCAATGGAGTGCTGGAAGCGGTGTTGTGGCACGGCGGTGAAGCCCGGCAGGCCAAGGAACAGGTGTTGAAATTCAGTGCTGCGGACCGCGCCGCCCTGGTGAAGTTTGTGGAGTCG
>JBFHEQ010000429.1:0-3296 GCA_041584075.1 Hydrogenophaga sp. | reverse complement strand
GGCATCCGCAACATCACCGACTTTGACTACGAGGCCCAGATGGCGGCGATGAACCGCAAGCTGTATCCCGCCGTGGAAACGGTCTTCCTGCTGCCCCAGGCTGATCTGCAGTGCATCTCCAGCACCCTGGTGCGTGAGATCTCGATGCTGGGTGGTGATGTGTCGGGCATGGTCAGTGCCCCGGTGGCCCGTTGCCTCAAGGCACCGGTGCTGCAGGCTTGAAAGTGGGTTTGTCGATATGGCGCTGATGATCACCGACGAATGCATCAACTGCGATGTGTGCGAACCCGAATGCCCCAACGAGGCCATCTACCTGGGTGAGCTGATCTACGAAATCGACCACAACAAATGCACCGAATGTGTCGGGCATTTCGATGAGCCGCAGTGTGTGCAGGTCTGCCCCGTGGCCTGCATTCCCATCAATCCCGAGCACGTCGAGACGCAAGAGACGCTGTGGCAGAAGTACCAGCGCCTGCAGCAGGCGGCTCAGCCTGCGTCGGGATCGGTGGCCGCTTCGGGCGGTGAAACCGCTGGCTGATCCTCTGCCGGTTCAGCCGGTGCCTCCACAGCCGGCGGTCTGGGTTGGCGCGGAGGTTTGGGGCGGGGCGGTTTGCTGGTGTGGATCAGGGCCGTGGCCTTGTCCATCCGGCCAGCGATCAGATCGGGCAGCGCCTTGAGGCTTCGATCCAGCGTCTGATCGATGGCGATGCGGTCGTCCAGCGGCGGCTTTTTCAACACCCAGTTGGCCACCTCGTTCTTGTTGCCCGGGTGGCCGATGCCCACACGCAGGCGCCAGTAGTCAGCACTGCCCAGCTGGGCATGGATGTCTCTCAAGCCGTTGTGACCCGCATGGCCGCCGCCGCGTTTGAGTTTGGCCTCGCCGGGTGGCAGATCCAGCTCGTCGTGGACCACCAGAATTTCCTCGGGCGTTATCTTGAAGAAGCGCGCCAGCGCACCGACGGATTTCCCGGAGAGATTCATGAAGGTCTGGGGCTCCAGCAGCCAGAGGTTGTGTCCATCGACCTGGGTGCGGGCCATCAGTCCGAAATAGCTGCGCTCCATCTGCAGCGATGTCTTGAGCAGGCGAGCGGCTTCGTCCACCCACCAGAAGCCGGCGTTGTGGCGGGTCTGTTCGTATTCCGGGCCGGGGTTGCCCAGGCCAACGATGAGCTTGATCATGTGAGCATTATCGGTTGCAGCGTTGGTCCAGCCATCGAGCCCAAACAAAACGGCCCGCGAAGGCGGGCCGTTTTGGGGGGCGCTGTGCGGTGGGCTCAGCGCAGGGTCGGGACAAGAATTACTTCTTGCCTTTCTTGCCCTTTTTGTCGTCCGCAGGTGCGGCTTCCACGGGCGCAGCAATCACTTCAACCTTTGGAGGCACCACCGTGACCACGGTCAGGTTGGTGCGGCCGTGGGTGACGCGCTTGATGTTCTTGGGCATCTTCAGTTCACGGGCGTGAATGGTCTGGCCCTTGACGACTTCCGACAGGTCGACTTCGATGTTTTCTGGCAACTGCATGGCCAGGCATTCGACTTCGATTTCGGTCATCACGTGGTTGATCACGCAGTTGTCGATCTTGACAGCAGGCGAATTCTCGGCGCCCACGAAGTGCAGAGGCACTTTCTTGTGCAGACGGGTCTTGGCGTTCACGCGCTGGAAGTCCACGTGCAACACTTGCTGCTTGAAGGGGTGGTACTGCACATCGCGCAGCAGCACTTTTTCGGTCTTGCCGTTGAGTTCCATGTCGAGGATGGAAGCGTGGAAAGCCTCTTTCTTCAAGGCGTGCCACAAAGCGTTGTGGTCCACTTCAATGGTGGCTGGCTCGGTGTCACCACCGAAAACGATACCGGGCGCACGACCGGTGATGCGGAGACGGCGGCTCGCACCCGTACCCTGCTTGGCGCGCTCAAAAGCGACGAATTGCATAACTACTCCTGTTGAGGGGTTCCGCGACCAGAACGCCTCGATTAAAAAAGAACCGCCCCGAGTGAGGCGGCTCGCTTCTTGTTGCTGTCAGGCCTTAAAAAAGGTTGTCCTGATCGGCAAACAAACTCATGACCGACTCGCCCGAGGCAATGCGCGCAATGGTTTCAGCCATCAGCGGTGCCACGGAGAGCTGGCGGATCTTGCCGCAAGCCTGGGCGGCCTGCGAAAGAGGAATGGTGTTCGTGACCACGACTTCGTCCAGGGCGTTGCCCTTGGAGATGCGCTCGATGGCGGGGCCGGAAAAAATGGGGTGCGAGCAGTATGCGTAGACGTTCTTTGCACCGCGCTCCTTGAGCACCTCGGCCGCCTTCACCAGCGTGCCAGCGGTGTCGATCATGTCGTCCATGATCACGCAGTTGCGGCCTTCGATGTCACCGATCACGTGCATCACTTCCGACACGTTGGCCTTGGGCCGGCGCTTGTCGATGATGGCCATGTCGCAGTTGAGCTGCTTGGCCAGGGCACGGGCGCGCACCACGCCGCCGACGTCAGGCGACACGACCAGCAGGTCGGTGTAGTTCTTGGCGCGCAGGTCACCCAGCAAGACGGGCGAAGCGTAGATGTTGTCGACCGGGATGTCGAAGAAGCCCTGGATCTGGTCGGCGTGCAAGTCCATGGTCAGCACGCGACTCACGCCCACGGCCTGCAGCATGTTGGCCACCACCTTGGCGGTGATGGGCACGCGGCTGGAGCGGGGGCGGCGGTCCTGGCGGGCGTAGCCGAAGTAGGGAATCACCGCAGAGATGCGCTCGGCGGAAGCCCGCTTGAGCGCGTCAACCATGATGATGAGTTCCATCAGGTTTTCGTTGGTGGGTACGCAGGTGGACTGGATCACGAACACGTCGCGGGCGCGCACGTTTTGCATGATCTCGACAGTGACTTCACCGTCCGAAAAACGGCCCACGTTGGCTGCACCCAGCTGGGTGCCCAGGTGTTGGGCGATTTCTGCGGCCAACACCGGGTTGGCGTTGCCGGTGAAGAGCATGAAATCCTGTGGCTGAACTTGCATGGTGTTCCCGGCTAATGCGGCGGTCCGTGGTGGACCGCTAAGCGGCGCAGCCGCTTGGTCAGTGTTTCAGAAAATGGTGGCAGGGGAGGAAGGACTCGAACCCTCGCATGCTGGAATCAAAATCCAGTGCCTTTACCAACTTGGCGACTCCCCTACGCTGGACAGTTGCAAGACCGTGAGATCTCTCAACCAACCAAAATTGTCGCAGGTTGCACATCGATTGTTTTGACTGTGCAGCCTGCGATTCTAACCGCAACACCAGTCAAACAATGGATGGACATCCAAATTGCTGCATTCCCG
>JBFHEQ010000428.1:0-3320 GCA_041584075.1 Hydrogenophaga sp. | reverse complement strand
GCCTACGCCTGCTTCAACGACGCCACGCTGCGCGACTACCAGCGCAAGACGGCGCAGTGGACCATTGGCAAGAACTTCGACAACACCGGCGCGTTTGGCCCGTACATGGTCACGCCCGACGAAGTGCCTGCGGGTTGCTCGGGTGTGCGCATCCAGTCGCGCCTGAACGGTGAAGTGATGCAAAGCGCGAACACGGGCGACATGGCCTTTGGTGTGGCACGCACGATTGCGCTGCTGTCCGAGTCCCTGACGCTGGAGCCGGGTGATGTGGTGGTGATGGGCACACCCGGTGGGGTGGGTTATGCGCGCACGCCGCCGGTGTGGATGAAGGCGGGCGACACCATCGAAGTCGAGATCGAAGGCATCGGCATTTTGTCCAACGACGTGGTGGCCTGAGCCCCTCAAGCATTGAAACGCACCGGTCTTCGAGCCACCAACCGACAGGAATCCCCCCATGTCCGAAACCCTTTGCCCGCTCCAGGCCAGCCTCACGCTGTTCCAGGCGAACGCCATCATTGAAGCCGCGCTGGACGCTGGTCACGCCCACCACATGCAGCCGCTGGCGGTCGCCGTGCTGGATGTCGGTGCCAACCTCGTGGCCTTCCAGCGCGAGGACGGCTGCGGCATGTTGCGCTTCGAGATCGCCCGCGGAAAGGCTGCGGCTGCACTGGGCATGGGCATGTCGACCCGGGTGATCCGCGACCGCCTGGCCGCCCGTCCGGCTTTTCAAAGCGCCCTGGCTGCTGCAGCCCAGGGTCAGTTCATCCCGGTCCCGGGGGGTGTGTTGATTCTGGACGCCCGCGGCACCGCGGTGGGCGCTGTGGGCATCAGCGGAGACACCTCGGACAAGGACGAGTTCTGCGCCATCACCGCGATCCAGGCCGCAGGACTGCAAAGCGAACCGGAAGCACCCGCTCCGGATTGGAACCAGAGCCGTCTTTAAAGGCCGGCCATCACAGGAGCACATCATGCAAAGACGCCATTTCATCCAGGCCGCCGGTGCGACCACTCTCTTCACCTGGCTGCCCGCACAGGCGCAGGCCTACCCGTCCCGCACGGTGCGCATGGTGGTCCCGTTCCCACCCGGTGGCCCCACCGACAGCTTCGCCCGTCTGTACGCCGATGCCATGGGCAAACAGCTGGGACAGACCGTGGTCGTGGAGAACAAGGCGGGCGCGTCCGGCGCCATCGGCAGCCTGGATGTGAAGAACAGCCCCGCCGATGGTTACACGCTGCTGTTCGCAACGGCCTCCACGCACGCGCTCTACAACCTGATCGAACCCAGCCCCCGCTACAGCGCCACCGACGATTTTGACTATGTCGGTGTGCTGGGTGGTGCGCCGGTGGCCCTGGCTGTCTCGCCTTCCATGCCCAAGACGCTCAAAGGCCTGGTGGCCCTGGCGAAGGAAAAGCCGGGCAAGTTGAACTACGGTTCACCCGGCACCGGCACGCTCCTGCATGTGGCCACCGAGCGCTTCAAGCAGATGACCGGCGCCGACATCACCCACATCCCCTACAAGGGCACGGGTCCGGCTCTGCAGGACCTGATGGGCGGGCAAATCGACATGGCTGTGGGCACGCTGGGTGGTTTGTTGCCTCTGCACCGCAGCGGCAAGCTGCACATCGTGGGCGTGGCCACCGCCAAGCGCCTGCCGATGGCGTCGGATGTGTTGACCATCGCCGAATCGGCTGAGATGTCCTCGCCCTTTGAGGCCATGCTGTGGAACGTGGTCGCCGTGCCGCGCAACCTGCCCGCGCCCATCATGAAGGCGCTGTCCGACGCCACCAGGACCGTCATGGGCAGCCCTGCCGTGAACGCCAGCCTGGAAGAGCAGGGCATGTTCGCCGACCTCCACATTGGTGACGTGGCTGCGGGCACTTACGTCAAGTCAGAGGCAGCGAAGTGGAAGCCGGTGATCACCAGCCTGGGTGCGGCCATCGGGCGTTGAGCCCGCGTTGAAGTCTTCGGGCAGCGAGCCTTGCCGCCGCCCGAGGCTTTCCCTTGAACAGACCAGTCCTGGTGCCCGATCGAGGTCGGGTGCAAGCCTCGCCGTGTGCGGGTGCCAGGGTCAGACGGAGACAGCGTATGCGAATCGGCCACCAAAAAGACTTCTGGTCCGGGGTCATGTTCATGGCAACCGGCATCGGGTTCGCCTGGGGCGCCACGAACTACAGCTTCGGCAACGAGGTGCGGCCCGGCCCGGGCTCCTTCCCCTTTGGCCTGGGCATTCTGACAGCGGTGCTGGGCCTGGTGATTCTGCTGAAATCGCTGGTCTACCGGGCGGACAGCGCCGGCGACATCCAGCGCATCGCCTGGAGACCCCTGCTGGTGATCATTGGCTCGGTCGTGTTGTTTGGCTTCACCCTGCCGCATCTCGGCCTGTTTGTGGCCCTCCCGCTGCTGGTGATCACGACCGCGCTGGCGGGCGACGAGTTCCGCCTGCGCGAGGTCCTGCTGAACGCCACCGTGCTCACGGTGGGCAGCTGGGCCGTTTTTGTGCTGGGGCTGAACCTCATCATTCCCTTGTGGCCCCGTTTCCTCAACTGAAGCCCCCGTCATGCAAGACCTCATCAACAACCTGGGGCTGGGCCTGTCGGTCGCCCTGTCGCTGCAGAACGTGCTGTACGCCCTGGTCGGCGTCTTCCTCGGCACACTGATCGGCGTGCTGCCGGGGCTCGGCCCCCTGTCGACCATTGCCATGTTGCTGCCCAGTGTCTACGCCCTGGACGCGACCCCGGCACTGATCATGCTGTCCGGCATCTACTACGGCGCACAGTATGGTGGCTCCACCACCGCCATCCTGATCAACCTGCCTGGCGAAACTTCGTCGGTGGTCACGGCCATCGACGGTTACCAGATGGCCAGGAAAGGGCGCGCCGGGGCTGCCCTGGCAGCGGCCGGCCTGGGTTCCTTCTTTGCGGGCTGTGTGGCCACCCTGGTGATCGCCGCCTTTGCCCCACCGCTGATCGAGCTGGCTTTCAAGTTTGGGCCCGCCGAGTATTTCTCGTTGATGGTGCTGGGTCTGGTGGGGGCGGTGGTGCTGGCCTCTGGCTCCCTGCTGAAGGCCATCGCCATGATTCTGCTGGGCCTGTTGCTGGGGCAGATCAACACCGATGTGATGTCGGGCGTTGTGCGCTACAGCTTCGACATTCCCGAGCTGACCGATGGCCTGGACTTTGTGGCCATCGCCATGGGGGTGTTCGGGTTCGCCGAAATCATCCGCAACCTCAGCCAGCCAGCGGAGGAGCGCGAGGTGTTCACCAAAGACGTCAAGGGCCTGTGGCCCACCAGGCAAGACTTCAAGGACGCGTTTCCGTCG
>JBFHEQ010000427.1:0-3325 GCA_041584075.1 Hydrogenophaga sp. | reverse complement strand
ACGGCGATCAGCCCGCAGACCAGCGCAAAAATGAGCGCAGATTGTCCAACCATAAAGTGTTCTCCTGCTTGTTTTGACTTGGAGGGGGCAACGCTTGGAGTCCACCCCCGCTGCGTTGCTTCCTCGAGTCCTGGGCTGCGGCGGGATGCACACAACGGGGCAGGGCGATTGGCCAACGGTTTGAATTTAGCCGGAATTGCTTCGCTTGGGCAGTCGTCTTACTGAAGAAGTAAGGCTGGAATCAGTAAAATCAGGGTAAATCCCTGCAATGCGCAAGTTTGTATTGCGCCTTGTCATCGGCTCCCTGGTGCCGTCGCGCCAGTCTGGACCGTCTAGTTTTCCAACCAACTCACTGAGAAGCCCATGTCTCTTGACAATGTCACCCCCGGTAAAAACGCGCCCGAAGCTTTCAATGTGATCATCGAAATCCCGATGAACGCGGACCCGATCAAATACGAGGTGGACAAGGAAACCGGCGCCATTTTTGTCGACCGTTTCATGAGCACGGCCATGCATTACCCGACCAACTACGGCTACGTGCCGCAGACCCTGTCGGGTGACGGTGACCCGGTAGACGTGTTGGTGATCACGCCTGTGCCGCTGATTCCGGGTGTCGTGGTGCCTTGCCGCGCCATTGGCATTCTGATGATGGAAGACGAGGCTGGCGTGGATGGCAAGGTGTTGGCCGTGCCGATCGACAAGATTCTGTCGATCTACACCCAGTGGCAAAAACCGGAAGACCTGAATCCCATGCGTCTGAATACCATCCAGCATTTCTTTGAGCACTACAAAGACCTGGAGCCAGGCAAGTGGGTGAAGATTCTGGGCTGGGAGGGCAAAGACTCCGCCATCAAGGAAATCACGGACGGCATCGCTGCCTACAACAAGAACAAGGCGAGCGAGGCGGCTTGAGGGTTTTCAAGAGGCGCTCGTTGACGAGCGCTTCGTTGCGTCGACCATGAAAAAGGCCTGCCCGGGTCACCCCGGGCAGGCCTTTTTCATGGGGCGGGTCTTGTTCGAGGCCCCCCTTTGGCCCGGGGCCCAGGCATCAGTTGTGGTCGGCGTCGATGTCGCCACGGTATTCAATCTTGCCACGCACACGGGCACGGGGGTGCATGTCGATCAGCTCGTCGTAGCTGGCATCGCCCAGCAAGGTGGCCGATCCGGTGATTTCAAGCGCCTTGCGGGCGATGACTGTACCGATGACCTTGCCTTCGATGAAGACGTAGTCGGCTTCCAGGCGGGTGTTTTCGATCACGCCGGTGGCTCCGACGTGCAGGGTGCCGCCGGTTTCAAATGTGATGTTGCCCTTGAGCTGGCCATCAACCTTGATGCCCTGGTCGCGGGTGGTATGGAAATTGCCGTCGAAAACCGCACCCTCTGCGATCAGGCTGGTGATGGCCGACAGGCGTTCGGCGGGGACGAGGCGGGTGGAGGTCGGGTTTTGGCTCATGAAATCAAGGCTCCTTGCTGTGCAACCAGTTTTCGGGTTTCAGATGGGGTGTTGAAGGGGCGGCCGCGTCAAAGTCTGACAGGGTCGGAGTTTTGGGGTAGTTCGTTTGGGAAGGCAGGGGCGGCGCAACTGGCCAGGCTGGATCGAAGCGCAGTTTCATGGGGGTGTTGTCTGGTGCCGGTTCGGGCAAGGCGGGCGCATGGACGGGCACTGGATGGGCAGAGGCTCCGGTCTCGGGAGGCGTCGCGGATGGCCAGGCCAAAACGACGCGCCAGGCGATGGCCAGTACCGCCGCGAGGCCCAGCGCAGGTAGCCCGTAGCGCCAGCACAGCCATGCCAGCCACCGCAGCGCAATGCGCCGCTTGGCCACCCAGCGGTCGCGCTGCCAGCTGGCCTGCAGGGCCGACAAGCGCACAGCTTCCCCCTCCGGCACCAAGGGTGTCAGGGAGGAGGCTGGTGTCTGGACGGAACGTCGCCACAGCATGGAAAACCGTCAGGTCCCGGTTTTTTTTGCTGTGGCACGTTCCAGCGTCGCGTTGAGGTCGGCCCCATTGACCTGAATGCGGCCGTAGCGGACCAACCCATGAACGCTGGCCGTATCGTGCAGCGACACCTCGCCTTCGCCGGAGTCCAGGACGCCGTCGGTATGGCCCATCACGGAGATTTTCTGTGCCGTGATGTCACCCTTGACGCGGCCGGTTTCCGTCACCACCACGGCGACCAGCGCACCTTCAGCCTGGGTCAGGTTGCCGTCAACTTCGCCGGCAACGCTGCAGGGGCCGCGCAGCTGCGCATTGCCGATGAAATGCATGCCCTCGGCAACCATGCTGCGCGCCTGCCCGGCCTCTAGGCCTTCGCTGAGCTCGTTCTGTGTGCCGGCACTTTGAAGCACAGGCATCTGTGAAGGGCGGCTGGATGGCATGGCATTGCCCACATCCACTTCCATCGCGGGCGGGTTGTGTGTCATGGAATCCGTCTCAATGGCCGCATTGGAGACTTCGGGGGATGCTGGCGTGTCTTGTGAGGTGTCCATTGATCGATCGGGTTGACGTGGGCGGAACGGGTGCTTTTGGGCTTTCATGTCGGTCGTCTTTTCTCGAGGGTTCAACGGGAAGCGGGCTGCACATCATGCAACACCGGCAAGTTGTCTCCGAGTTTGAGCGTCTTGAATGGGCCCTGCAAGTCTGCACCCTCGTAAAGCTGTAAGCGTCTGGCCATCAGTGTGCCGGTGGATACGGCGGTCTTGGATACATAGGCCATGCCCGTGCATTCAAGCCGGGTGTCCTGGGGAGCTGCGCCAGCGTCGCCCAGTCGGCCAAACAGATAGAGATCGCCGGTGACGCGGATATGGCCGCGCAGGATGCCGCCAGTCCAGACGATCAGGCGGCCGTTGACGCGCGTGTTGCCCGAAATTTCACCCTGCAGCAGCAGGCCACCTTCAAAGTACAACTCGCCTTTCAGGTGGCTACCGGCTGCGACCCGATTCACCACGTTCATGGCGATGGGGTCGAGCGTCAGGGTGTCCTGGGGTGTCTTCAGTTCCATTGGGTCAGGCCCCAGAAGATCAGGGATGCGGCGAGGCTGGTCAAGCCCAGCAAGGCGATCCAGAGCGCGTGCCGCTCCATGATCCGCCTGACCCGTCCAGGTCGCCGTCGGGTCTGGCCGGCGGGGTCATTGGCATGGCTGAGCACCAGCCACTCTCGCCACAAGCGGGTCAACCGAGACTCGCCAGTCGCGAGGTCCAACTCAAGTCCTTCGGGAGTCCGAGACGTCTTTGTTTGGCGACGACCCATCATCACCGTGAAGGGCGGGCCCACGATGGTTTGGGTAAAAAAGACGTCGCTGTCATCCATGGACTGAGAGTGTAACTTT
>JBFHEQ010000426.1:0-3336 GCA_041584075.1 Hydrogenophaga sp. | reverse complement strand
CGCTCGCGCAAAAAAGTGCCAGCCCTGTTCAAGAGCCCCGTGGTGGCCGAGCCAGCAGCCAACCCAACGCCTGCCGGTGCGGAAGCGGAAGACGCCGCCGTGTCTGTGGACACGGTGACATTCCAGAACGACTGAGGCCGTGTCCACCGTTCAGGGTCTTTTGAACCTGGAAAGCGGTTGCCACAAACCTGGCAAAAACGGTCCTCGTTGGCGCCGGTTTTTGCCAGCCGCGCCTCTGGCCCGCCCGAGCTTCACCCCTTGCCCGGCCTCTGGGCTTGCGGGCACTGCACCTGCATGAGTTCGGTGCGACCACCCTCCATCAAACGGGCCGCCGTGAGGCATCCTCCCCAGACGCAACCCGTGTCCAGTGCCAGGGTGCGTTGGCCGTTGGCCGCGCTCTTGAGCGTGGACCAATGGCCGAAGGCGATGGGCGTGTCCAGGGTCTTGCGGTCGGGCACATCAAACCAGGGCATGAAGCCTTCTGGAGCAGCGGCTGCGCTGTCTTTGGTGTCGAATTCCATCGCGCCGTCGACCGAACAGAACCGCAGTCGCGTCAATGCGTTGACGATCACACGCAGCCGCTCGGTGCCGCGCAGGCTTTCATGCCAGGCATCGGGCTGGTTGCCGTACATGTTGTGCAGGAAAACGCCCCAGTCGGGACCGCCGAGCACCGCTTCCACCTCCTGCGCCAGGGCCAGGGTGGTGGCCTTGTCCCATGCGGGCAAGACGCCAGCGTGCACCATCAGCCAACCGTGGGCCTCGATGGCCATGGAGCGGGTGCGCACCCAGTCGAGCAGGACGCTGCGGTCTGGTGCGTCGAGAATGCCGTTCAGCGTGTCGCTGCGGTGGGGTTTTCGCACGCCGTGTGCCACCGCCAGCAAATGCAGGTCGTGGTTGCCCAGCAGGCATTGTGCGGAGGTGCCCAGCGCCATGAGCCGGCGCAGCACACCCAGTGAATCCGGTCCGCGGTTGACCAGGTCGCCCAGCAGGTACACGGTATCGCGGCTGGGTGAAAAATCGAGTTTGTCGAGCAGGCGACCCAGGGCTTCGTCGCAGCCCTGGATGTCGCCAATCATGTAAAGTGCCATGCGCTGATTATGGATATTCTGATCATTGTTTTTCTCACCCTGCTCAACGGGGCTTTTGCCATGTCGGAGCTGGCGCTGGCGTCCAGCCGCAAGGCGCGCTTGTCGGCCATGGCCGAGGCCGGCGACAAGGGGTCGGTCACGGCGCTCAAGCTGCTCGAAGATCCCACGCAGTTTTTGTCTTCCGTGCAGGTGGGGATCACCTCCATCGGCATGCTCAACGGCATCGTGGGTGAAGCGGCTTTCAGTGGCGGTCTTGCGGAGCGCTTGACGCAGTGGGGCGTTGCCGAGGCTTCGGCCAGCGTGACCGCAACCGCCATCGTGGTGGTGGTGATCACCTTCATCACCATCGTGTTTGGCGAGCTCGTGCCCAAGCGCATCGGCCAGCTTTACCCCGAGGCCGTGGCCCGCTGGGTGTCGCGCCCCATGGCCTTTGTGGCCAAAGCCGCCCGCCCGTTCGTCTGGTTGCTTTCGCACACCACCCACGGCGTGTTGAAGCTGCTGCGCATCGACGCCAATGCGGTGCAACACGTGACCGAAGAAGAAATCAACGCCAGCCTGGAAGAGGGTGTGGACGCCGGCCTGATCGAAGAGCATGAGCACCAGATGGTGCGCAACGTGTTCTTGCTGGACGACCGGCAACTCACCTCCATCATGGTGCCCCACTCGGAAATCGAGTGGCTGGACGCGCAGGAGACGGTGGATTCGGCTGTGCAGAAAGCCTGGGCCAAGGGGCACTCGTGGTACCCGGTGTGCCGCGATGGACTGGATGATGTGGTGGGGGTGATCCACCTGCCGTTCCTGTTGTCGCTGCAGTCCAAAGGGTTGCACAACGACGAGATCCGCCAGCATGCACTGCCCGCGGTGTTTGTGCCCGAAACCCTCACCGGCATGGAGTTGCTGGAACAGTTCCGCATCCGCTCCACGCGCATCGTGTTTGTGGTGGACGAGTACGGCGTGGTGCAAGGTGTGGTGACACCGCTCGACATGTTGCAGGCCATCACGGGCGAACTCTCACCGGAACAGCCGGTAGACGCCTGGGCGATCCCGAAAGAAAACGGCTCCTGGCTGGTCGATGGCAGCATGCCGGTGACCGAGCTGAAGTCGCGCTTCGACATCGACGAATTGCCCGACGAAGACAAGGGCCGCTACAACACGGTGGCGGGTCTGATGCAGGCGGTGGCAGGCGATCTGCTGGGCTTGCAGCAATCGGTGGAGTGTGTGGGTTGGCGATTTGAGGTGCTGGCGCTGGAGGGGCGTCGCATCGATCAGGTCTTGATCACGCCATTGGCACAGGAGCCGGCAACAGCAGAATGATCGCCGGGACGCAAGGTCCCGGGCACGGGTTGTCCAGTCTGGCCCATGGGCTTGGCTGCGGCTCCTGCAGGGTCAGTTGACGGGCGCTGTCCCTGTCTTTGTGGCTTCGCTGGCCAGACGGCCTGTCTGGGCGAGCATGCCAAACAGGTTCTTGGGGTCGTCCAGCTGAGGGATCAGCTCGATGCGCTCGCCCAGGCCCAGCTCGGTCGCGGTGGCGAGCATGAAGCGCAGGGCTGAAAAATCTTCCAGCGCAAAGCCCACGGAATCAAACACCGTCACTTCCTGTTCGCTGCGCCGACCCGGCTGCTGACCGCGCAGCACCTGCCAGAGCTCGGTCACTTCGAAGTCGGCCGGTTTGTGCTGGATCTCACCTTCGATGCGCGATTGCGGCTCGTATTCCACGAACACATGGGCCGTGTCCAGGATGTCGCCGTGCAGTTCGGTCTTGCCCGGGCAGTCGCCGCCGACGGCGTTCAGGTGCATGCCGGGTTCGATCATGTCGGGCGTGAGAATGGTCGCGAGCGCCTTGTCGGCGGTGACGGTGGTGACGATGTCGGCGCCCCGCACCGCTTCGGCCGTGCTGGTGCACACGATAACGGCCAGGTCGTGGCCTTGCAGGTTGGCCACCAGCTTGGCCGTGGCCTGGGGGTCGACATCGAACAGGCGCACCTCGGTGATGCCCACCAGGTGCTTGAAGGCCAGTGCCTGGAATTCGCTCTGGGCGCCGTTGCCGATCAGTGCCATCACCCGGCTGTCCGGCCGGGCGAGTTTTTTTGCGGCCAGGGCCGACATGGCGGCGGTGCGCAGGGCGGTGGTCAAGGTGAGCTCGCTCAGCAGCATGGGGGCGCCGGTGTCCACATCGGCGTAGACGCCGAAGGCCATCACCGTCGACATGCCGACGCGGGTGTTGCTGGGGTGGCCGTTGACGTATTTG
>JBFHEQ010000425.1:0-3357 GCA_041584075.1 Hydrogenophaga sp. | reverse complement strand
GCGCACACACAAGGGTGCGCGCACACACGCGCGCACCTGCATGAAACAACCTTACCAAATATTTTGGCCGTGACGAAAACCACCCGCAAGACACCCAAGCCAGCAGACACGGGCGCTGCGCCGTCGGGCCGCCGCATCCAGACCCGCCGCTCGGGCGTGCACGGCAAGGGTGTGTACGCGGTGGTGGACCTGGCCGAAGGTGAAACCCTGATCGAATACGTGGGCGAAGTGATCACCTGGGAAGAAGCGCTCAACCGCCATCCCCACGACCCCACGGACCCCAACCACACGTTCTACTTCCACATCGACGAAGACCACGTGATCGACGCCAAACACGGCGGCAATTCCTCGCGCTGGATCAACCACAGCTGCAAGCCCAATTGCGAAGCGGAGATCGACGACGGCCGCGTGTTCATCCGGGCGAAAAAGAACATCGAGGCAGGCACCGAGCTGTTTTACGACTACGGCCTGGTGATCGACGAGCCCCACACCCCCAAGCTGCTCAAGCAATACCCCTGCTGGTGTGGTGCGAAAAAATGCCGTGGCACTTTGCTGGCACCCCAGAAAAAGGGCAAAAAGACCAAGCTGGGCTGAGCCCCGTCCCCCGGGCAGGGGAAGTTACACAGGCCAACAAAGCTCAAACTAACACCTTAGCGTACATTTCGGGATCGACAGTCGGTCCCGCCCCGTGGCGTTGCCGGCTCCTCCATCTCGGGGACACCATGCCAACACCGCCCACCGCTTCGCACTTCAGCCCGCCTGCCCGGCTGCGCCCAACGATCAAGGGCCTCGCATGGGCCGCGTGCGCCAGCCTGCTGTTGAGCGGCTGCATGGCCGCCGGCCACATCGCACAAAACCTGGACAACCAGGCCCGCGTCAGCGAAACCAAGCAAGGCATCACGCTGCTGCGCGCCCATATCAGCAAACTGCAGGCCGCTGGCGACCCCCTGGGTGACTACTACTACGCCCTGGGCAATTCCGACGGCTGGATCACCGATGTGAGCGACCCCAAGGCCATCACGGCGCTGTTTGAGCAGGCGGCAGCGAAAGGATCGATGGACGCAAAGATTTTGCTGGCGTTGCAACTGGCGACGGGAGAAGACCGCCCTGGTCAACTGGATGACGGCATGGTGCCAAGCAGGAACTTGGCGGAGTGGGAACAGGGCTTGACGCAGCTGTTGCCGTTGCTGCGTCAACAGTGCAGCGTGCGCAGGCTGGTGATGGATGACGGACGCGCACGTACCAGCTACTACTCCGTTGCGTACAAGATTTGGCCCAACTTCCGAAACGGCTACTACCGATTCAACTCTGATGGGTCGCGGACCCTGCTGAAAGATCCGGTCCGCCAAAAAGTGTGGGAAGACATTCACCGCCAATGTCCCATCCCGCAGTTTGATTGGGTGCAACCCTAAGGTTAAGCCATGAGCGAGACTCCCACAAAAGTGAACCCACTAGATGCGGCCGTGGCCATGCGGCTGGCTTTCTGGTCTTATCCGCACAGGAATGTTGAGGCGGCCGAGAAGATCGCCAAATACCCTGACTCTTGGGAACATGCAAAGCCCGGCAAACACCTGCCAGCCAGCTTCAAAGAATACATCCCTGCCCAAGCGGGGCAACCCGCCCAGGAAGGCTGGAACACCCAGCACAACGCCAGAGGTGAGCTGATCAACCAATTCAAGGTCTCGATCAATCAAGAATCGAAACAGGTCACTTTCGACTTCAAGGGTTCGGACAACGCCAGCAACTTCCGGTCCGACTTCGGCAACGCCGGCGCCAGCGAGTTCGCCCGCATCGAAGCACAGGCCCAGAAAGCCCTGGAAGCGCTGCAGGCCGATGAGCGCTACAAGGATTTTTCCTACGCCGCCACCGGCCACAGCCTGGGCGGCGGCATGGCGCAAAGCTTTGCGCTCAAGAATAACATCGACACCTACGTCTACAACAGCCTGCCCATCGCGCGCGACACCATCCAGGGCGGCTACTACACAGATGTTGGCGGGTTCGACGCAGCGCTGGCCCGCTACCAGGCCAGCGGGCGCACGGTGCACGACATCCGCACACCCAACGACATCGCGACCTTCACCTACGACACCGTCGCGCGCAATCAGTACCTCAGCGACACCGTGCCACCCGGCATCCAGCAACTGCCCGGCGCAGCGATTCCCAACCTGCTCAAGGCTGCGCTCATGACCAGCCAGGTGGGAGCAGCCGCCGGGCTGGCCATCATGGGCAACGACCACCGCATGGGAGCGATGTTTGACGCGCAATACGGGCTCGGCGTGAACACCCGCACGGGGGCCTACCGCATCCCGGAAGGCCACGTCGACTTTGCCGCCATCCCTGCACAGGTGCGCCAGCCATTTGCCGAACTCAGCACCTCGCCCGTGACCCAGGTGCACCAGTCCGAGCGCGGCGAAACCCACGACGGCGCCACGTCGGCCTACCACCGCTTCGACATCGCCCGGGAAGACGGCTCGACCCAGCGCATGAGGATCCATGCAGCCTCAGGCGAAGTGCAGCTCGATCACCGCCACGCCGACGGCCGACACACCCAGGTCACGCTGGACCCGCGCCACCCGCAAGCCATGCAGGTCAAAGAACTCACCCCTGCAGCGCCGGGCCTCACCGCCTTGATCCCGGCAGCGCCCTCCCTGACCAGGGCCCAACAGAACCAGATGCTGGCCATCCACGCCCAATTGGCGCCCAGCCTGCAGGCCAGGGGCTACAGCGCTTCACAAATTGATCAGCTCAGCGCCGCCACGCTCGCGCACCTCGGCCGCCACACTGTTCAAGGGGAGGTCCAGGGCATCTACGTCAGCAAAGACGGCTCGCGCATCGCCGTGCGCCACGAGCACCACCAGCTCAGCGAACTGGATGTGGGAAAGGCCCTTGGACAGAGCACGGGTGAACACCTCAAGGCCGCAGCCCAAGGGCCGGCCGGGGTGGACGTTGCAGCGGTCGAGCGCGCTCAGCAGCCCGCTTTCCGCAGCGCTCCGGTTCAGATTGAACAGGCGGCCGCCGCACACCGCTGAAACTTCAGGCCACAATCAAGGCCTGACCCTTGTGACCGACATGCGCCCCACCCATCTCACCCAACACGCCGAAAACGTCTGGCTCTCCACCGTGAGGCTCTTGCCGGGCTTCACCGTGGAGGTGGTGCCCAGCATCGCTTCCACCAACAGCGAGCTGATGCACCGCGCCCGAGAAGGCTCGATGGATCCTGTGTTGCTGGCGGCCGAAGAACAGACCGCCGGGCGCGGTCGCATGGGCAAAGCCTGGCACAGCCACCGGGCCGGGCAATCGCTCACGTTTTCGCTGGCCTTGCCGCTGGCACCTGTCAGCTGGTCGGGGCTGTCGCTG
>JBFHEQ010000424.1:0-3392 GCA_041584075.1 Hydrogenophaga sp. | reverse complement strand
GAAAATGGCACAGAAAAAAGGCGGCGGCTCGACGCGAAACGGGCGTGATTCCAACCCCAAGATGCTTGGTGTGAAAAAATTTGGTGGTGAACTGGTCAGTGCCGGTGCCATCATTGTGCGCCAGCGCGGTACCCGATTCCACCCCGGCGCCAATGTCGGCGTCGGTAAAGACCACACCCTGTTCGCCACGGCGGCCGGCCACGTGAGTTTTGCCGTGAAGGGCGCTTTGAATCGCCAGATGGTGAATATCACCCCTGTTTGAGGGATGATGCGCCTTGGTGTCTTGCCTCCTTGAGGGGCAGGGCAGCGCAGGTGACCATCGGCATGGCATTTGAAAAGGGCCCGCGTTCGCGGGCCTTTTTGTGTTGGTACTTCGAGGAAAGAACGATATGAAATTTGTGGACGAGGCCACGATTGACGTTGCCGCTGGCGACGGAGGCAACGGCTGCGCTTCTTTCCGTCATGAGAAGTACAAAGAGTTTGGAGGCCCTGATGGTGGCGATGGAGGCCGTGGCGGGCACGTCCTGGCCATTGCCGACGCCAGTCTGAACACGCTTGTGGATTTTCGCTTCACGCGGCGGTTTGAAGCTCGCCGGGGTGAGCACGGCAAGGGTTCCGATATGTTCGGCATCAAGGGCGATGACATCGTGCTCAAGATGCCCGTGGGCACCATCATCACCAATGCCGAGACGGGGGAGGTGTTGCACGAGTTGCTGGAGCCGGGCGAGCAGATCACACTCGCCAAAGGGGGTGATGGCGGATTCGGCAACATGCACTTCAAGAGTTCAACCAACCGATCCCCTCGCAAGAAGACGCCAGGCTGGGTTGGTGAGCGCTTCACTCTTCAGCTGGAACTCAAGGTGTTGGCAGATGTGGGTTTGCTGGGCATGCCCAATGCAGGCAAGTCCACATTGATCGCCGCGGTTTCGAATGCGCGGCCTAAGATTGCTGACTATCCGTTCACGACGTTGCATCCGAATCTGGGGGTTGTGCGCGTGGCGCCTGAGAAGAGCTTTGTCGTGGCGGACGTGCCGGGCTTGATCGAGGGCGCGTCGGAAGGCGCTGGTCTGGGGCATCAGTTCTTGCGCCATCTGCAGCGGACGCGGGTGTTGCTGCATCTCGTGGATGTCGCGCCATTCGACGATGCGGTAGATCCCGTGGTACAGGCGAAAGCCATCGTATCGGAGCTGAAGAAGTTCGACCAGGAACTCTACGAGAAACCTCGGTGGTTGGTGCTCAACAAGCTGGACATGGTGCCTGTCGATGAGCGGGAGGCGTTGGTCAAGGACATTGTCAAGCGGTTGAAGTTCAAAGGGCCGGTTTTTGAGATTTCCGCACTCACACGCGAAGGGTGTGAGCGTTTGGTGCAGTCGGTGTACGAATATCTGGCCAAGGAGTTCCGCTCCCATTTGCCTGAGGAGGCGCCTGATCCCCGTTTCTCGCCCGACCCTCGTGGCCTTTGATTGCATCGCTTTCCCGTCAACCGTTTTTTTTCTGGCTCCCTCATGAACGATGTGGTCACTGACCCAGGTTTGATTTCCTCGTCTGCTGGGCCGTTGAAAAAGGCGCGCCGCATCGTGGTCAAAGTGGGCTCCAGTCTGGTGACCAATGAAGGCCGGGGGTTGGATGAGCAGGCCATTGGTCAATGGAGCCAGGAGCTGGCTTCGCTGGTCAAGCAGGGGCGTGAACTGATCATGGTCAGCAGCGGCGCCATTGCCGAGGGCATGAAGCGACTGGGTTGGGCCATACGGCCCAAAGAGGTCAATGAGCTGCAAGCGGCGGCAGCGGTGGGCCAGATGGGTCTGGTGCAGATGTACGAGCGCAAACTGAGTGAATGCGGTGTGCGCAGTGCGCAGGTATTGCTGACCCACGCCGACCTGGCCGATCGCGAGCGCTACCTCAATGCCCGCTCAACGTTGTTGACCCTGTTGAAGCTGGGTGTGGTCCCGGTGATCAATGAAAACGACACCGTGGTGAATGACGAAATCAAGTTTGGTGACAACGATACCCTGGGAGCTTTGGTGGCCAATCTGGTCGAGGCAGATGCCCTGGTCATCCTGACGGACCAAAAGGGCCTGTACACGGCCGATCCGAGACGCGATCCGACGGCAGCATTTGTGCACCAGGCGCGCGCAGGGGATCCACAACTTGAGGTCATGGCCGGTGGAGCAGGTTCGGGCATCGGGACGGGCGGCATGATTACAAAGATCCTGGCAGCCAAACGCGCTGCGGGTTCAGGTGCTTCGACGGTGATTGCCTGGGGTCGGGAGCCACAGGTCTTGCAGCGCCTGTGCGAAGGGGAGGCCATCGGTACTTGGCTGGAGGCGTACACCGGAAAGAGCCAGGCTCGCAAACGCTGGATGGCCGACCATCTCAAGTTGTTTGGGGCTGTGGTGGTGGATGACGGAGCCGTCGGCAAAGTGGTGAGCGAAGGCAAGAGCCTTTTGCCCATTGGGATGACGGCTGTGACTGGCGAGTTTTCCCGGGGAGATGTGATTGCGGTGCGGAGCTCGGACGGAAGGGAGATCGCACGGGGTCTCGCCAACTACGCCAGTTCCGAAGCTCGGCTGCTGTGCCGCAAATCGTCGAGTGAGTTCGAGCGCTTGCTGGGCTACGTGGGTGAATCCGAAATGATTCACAGAGACAACCTGGTCTTGACCCGTTTCTGATCCGAACCGTGCGAGCGGCCCTCGAGATTTGCTCCTCGTGCCCGTCAAGCGTTCGTGCTCAGTGGGCAGACAAACTTAACGAAGATTGCTCTGTGGATCAGGATCGAAGCAGGCACCAGGAGGCAGCTCCATGCCGGGAGGTCCTTCGTATGTTGGCAGCGTTGGCGGCATGGCATCGTCCATGGCGCGATGGCGGCTGACATTGCCGCGAAGGTAGCGGTTGCGGTGGTCGTTGCGCGGCAGGTATCGGGCCAGTTCGGTGAGGGCCATTTCATAGACGCCGCGCTTGAACTCCACCACCACATCGAGGGGCACCCAGTAGTCGTGCCAGCGCCAAGCATCAAATTCCGGATGGCTGGTGGCGCGGAGGTTGAGTTGCCAGTCGTGCGCAACCAGGCGCAACAGATACCAGATCTGTTTTTGTCCCTTGTAGTGACCTCTGGCATCGCGCCGGATGAATCGGTCAGGCACTTCGTAACGCAACCAGTCCCTTGTGCGGGCCACGATGCTCACGTGCTCGGGCATCAGCCCCACTTCTTCGTGCAGCTCTCGGTACATCGCCTGCTCTGGCGTTTCGCCCCGATCGATGCCACCCTGTGGAAACTGCCAAGAGTGGGAGCGGATGCGTTTGCCCCAGAACACCTGGTTTCTCTGGTTGAGCAGAATGATGCCGACATTGGGCCTGAAGCCTTCTCTGTCAAGCATAATCAATCCCAAATTTAT
>JBFHEQ010000423.1:0-3407 GCA_041584075.1 Hydrogenophaga sp. | reverse complement strand
GCTTGAGCTTGAGGTGGACGCTGCCACGCTCGCCGCACGCACGGTCCAGCACCCCGACCTCAGCCACAATGCCCACGGCACCGGGCGCGAGCTGTTTGGTTTGTTCCGCAACAACGCAACCACCGCCGAATCTGGCGCGTCCCCCTTGTTGCCCTGATCGTTCGCTGCGCCGCATTCGGCCCAGCCTGATTCATCACCATCACCCGATCCATAAAACCGAGACAACCATGACAACCACCTGCTTTTCCCGCCCGGCTTTCAAATCCCGCGTCGTGCCTGTCATCGTTTTGACCGACCCGGCCCACGCAGTGCCGCTGGCCCATGCCCTGCTCGAAGGGGGCATCGACGTCATGGAAATCACCCTGCGTTCCGACGCCGCGCTGGCCGCCATCGAAGCCGTGGCCAAGGCAGTGCCCGACATGCACCTGGGCGCCGGCACCGTGACCCGCGTGGCCGAGGTGCAACGCGTGATCGATGCAGGCTGCACTTTTGCCCTGTCGCCCGGCTGCACCGATGCCCTGGTGGATGCCGTGAAGGCCGCCAAGCTGCCCTTCATCCCCGGTGTGATGACGCCCGGTGAGGTGATGCACCGCCGCGAACAAGGCTTCTCCCTGATGAAGCTGTTCCCCGCCGCGCAAGCCGGTGGCATGGGGATGTTGAAAGCGCTGGGCGCGCCGATTCCCGACGTCATGTTCTGCCCCACCGGCGGCGTGAGCCCCGACAACCTCAGAGACTTCCTGAAACTGCCCAACGTGGCCATGGCCGGCGGCTCGTGGCTCACGCCAGCGGATGCCCTGGCCGCAGGCGACTGGGCCAAGATCACGCAACTCGCCAAAGAGGCGACCGCGATCGCCGCGCTTTAAACCACCCTGAGCCGCTTTGCGTCACCCCTCAAACGGGGCGATGCTGGTGGCCCTGTGGAGCCGGTTCCACGGCATCCCGGGTGAAGGCATCTCGCGCATGGGCTGCCTCGCATTGGTTAGCATCTGAAATCTGAACCACAGAAAACACGTCTAGGGAGACTTCCATGCCCTCATCGAACGCCTCACCCAACCGCCTGCCCGCCTGGCAAGCACTCGCCCAACTCGCCGCCGAGCCGCAACCGCACCTGCGCGACGTGTTGAAGACAGACACAGGCCGCACCCAGCGCATGACCGTCAGCGCCGCCGGCCTCACGCTGGATGCCAGCCGCCAGCGCTTTTCGCCGGCCATTCAAACCGCCCTGCTGTCGCTGGCCGAACAAGCCGATGTGGCGGGCCAGCGCGATGCCATGTTCCGCGGCGACGCCATCAACACCACCGAGAAGCGCCCCGTGCTGCACGTGGCCCTGCGCGGTCAACAAGGCCCCTGGGGCGAAGCCATCAGCGCCGATGTGGCCCGCGAACTCGACCGCGTGTGCACCTTTGCCGACAGCGTGCGCTCCGGCGCCATCACCGGCCACTCCGACGAGCCCTTCACCGACATCGTCAACATCGGCATCGGCGGCTCCGATCTCGGGCCCCGCATGGCCGCCGATGCACTGGCCCACCTGACCGGCGCAGGCCCCCGCGTGCACTACGTGTCCAACCCCGACGCCTGGGCGCTCTACAGCGTGTTGCACAAGCTCGACGCCGCCCGCACCCTGGTGGTGGTCTCCAGCAAAACCTTCACCACACAAGAAACCCTCACCAACGCCGCCAGCTGCCAGCGCTGGCTGACCGACAACGGCGTGCCCGCCGAACGCCTGGCCAGCCACCTGGTTGCCATCACCGCCAGCCCCAGGCAGTCGGCCCAGCTCGGCTACGCCGCCGACAACACCTTCCTCTTCTGGGACTGGGTGGGCGGCCGTTACTCGTTGTGGTCTGCACTGGGCTTGCCGCTCGCCATCGGCATCGGTGGCGCGGCCTTCCGCGAATTCCTGGCCGGTGGGCGGGCCATGGACGAGCATTTCTGCACCGCACCGCTGGCCAACAACCTGCCCGTGTTGATGGCGCTCTCAGGCATCTGGAACCGCAATTTCCTGCAGTGCCCCACCCACCTCATCGTGCCCTACGCCTCCAGGCTGGTGCGCTTCACGCCTTTTGTGCAACAAATGGACATGGAGTCCAACGGCAAACGAACCCACAAAGACGGCACCCCTGTTGCTGTGGACACTGGCCCCATCGTCTGGGGGGGTCTGGGCATCGACGGCCAACACGCCTACTTCCAGCTGCTGCACCAGGGCAAACACACCGTACCGGTTGACTTCATCGGTGTGGAATCCGAAGACACGCCCTTGCCCATGGCCGCAACGCACCACCACGTGGTCAACCTCAACCTGCGCGCACAAGCCCAGGCCATGGCCGAAGGCCGCAGCGTCGAAGCCACGCGCGCTTTGCTTGAGAAAGAAGGCAACGTCAACGCCGACGAGCTCGACGCGATGGCCGCCCAGCGCAGTTTCGAAGGCAACCTCCCCAGCAACATCCTCTGGATCGACAAGCTCGACCCGTCACGCCTGGGCGCCCTGATCGCACTCTACGAACACAAGGTCTTCACCCAGGCCGCCATCTGGGGCATCAACGCGTATGACCAATGGGGCGTAGAGCTGGGCAAGACAATGGCCAAAGCCATGGAAAGCAAGCCATGAACATCGCCCTCATCGCCCACAACGGCAAAAAAGAAGAAATCGTGGCCCTGGCCACCGAGTTCGCCCCGCTGCTCAAGCAACACACCTTGATGGCGACCGGCACCACCGGCGGGCGGCTTCAAGCCGAAGTGGGTTTGCCCGTGGAATGCCTGCTCAGCGGCCCGCTGGGCGGTGACTTGCAGATCGGCGCACGCCTGTCGACG
Source organism: Hydrogenophaga sp. (assembly GCA_041584075.1). Lineage (GTDB taxonomy): Bacteria > Pseudomonadota > Gammaproteobacteria > Burkholderiales > Burkholderiaceae_C > Hydrogenophaga. The sequence goes on along the minus strand of JBFHEQ010000423.1, from coordinate 599 downwards.
GGCTTGGTGGATCTGGTGATCTTCCTGCGCGACCCCATGACCTCACAGCCTCACGAACCCGACATCAATGCGCTGGTGCGGGCCTGTGATGTGCACGATGTGCCTTGTGCGACGAATGTGGCTACTGCGCGGGTGCTGTTGGGGGCTATGGTGAAGGACTGAGTTTTATGTCCGGGCGACTTTCGCGCCGGGCTTCCTCCTTGGGATTGGAATGGCTACAGGGGGCAGGCCACATGGGCCTGATTTGGATGCTGTTGGTCCCAGTGGCGGGCTATGTGTGGTTTCGGCCCGACTCGGCGGAGCGAGGCTTCTATGGGCCACCGGCCTGGGGGCCAAGCATCATCTTGTTCACGGTGCCGGCGCTGCCGATTTACCCTTACAAGAGTCGGGGCAATGGCCGGCGCTTCAGGAGTCTGGGCAAGTTTGCAGGGATCGTGGTCTTGTCCATCGTCCTCCCCGCCCTCATCGCCGCTGCTTTTGACGCGTGAGCTCGTCACCTGGGCAGGCATTCAAATGACCGCGACGCCACCTTTGCGGCGCTCGCCAAAGGCAAACATGGTGACAGCGAACGCGATGCCCGCCAGGTCGGCACCCCAGTC
>JBFHEQ010000422.1:0-3410 GCA_041584075.1 Hydrogenophaga sp. | reverse complement strand
TCTTCCAGGTTGTCCAGGCGTTCGCTGGTGGCCTGATCCCGGCTGTCGGCGATGAAGCGATAGGCCTGCAGCAAACCGGCAGGGCCAACGAATTTGTCGGGGTTCCACCAGAAGCTGGGGCAGCTGGTGGAACAGCTGGCGCACAGGATGCACTCATAAAGCCCATTGAGCTCCTCACGCTCTTCGGGGCTTTGCAGTCGCTCGGTGCGGGGGGCTGGCTCGTTGTTGATCAGGTAGGGCTTGATGCTGTTGTATTGCTTGAAGAACAGCGTCATGTCCACGATCAGGTCGCGAACGACCGGCAGGCCGGGCAGGGGCTTGAGCACGATGTCGCCCTTGAGCGTGTTCATGTTGGTCAGGCAGGCCAGACCATTTTTACCGTTGATGTTCATGGCGTCCGAGCCGCAAACGCCTTCGCGGCAAGAGCGGCGGAACGAGATCGAGGGATCTTCCTTTTTCAGTTTCCCCAGGGCGTCCAGCAACATGCGCTCATTGCCGTCGAGTTCGACGGAAATGGTTTGCATGTAAGGCTTGGCGTCCTTTTCGGGGTCATAGCGGTAGATCTTGAATGTGCGAAGTGCCATGGTGTTTTTCTCCGTGCGTCGTGATGCGGAATGGGGGGCTTCAGAAGGTGCGGACCTTCGGGGGCACCGACTCCACGGTCAGGGGCTTCAGATTGACGGGCTTGTAGGTCAGGGTGTTGGTGGCGCTGTCCCACAGGGTGTGCTTCATCCACTCTTTGTCGTTGCGACCCAGCGGGAACTCGGCGTCATCGGCCGGGCGCTCGTAGTCGTTGACGGTGTGGGCGCCACGGCATTCCTTGCGCGCAGCGGCGGACGTCATGGTGGCCTGAGCGGCCTCCATGAGGTTGTCCACTTCCAGCGCTTCAATGCGTGCGGTGTTGAAGACCTTGGACTTGTCTTTCAAGGTGATGTTGGCGACGCGCTCACGCAGGGCGTTGATCTTGGTCACGCCTTCGTCGAGGATGGCCTGGGTACGGAACACGCCAGCGTGTTGCTGCATGATGGCGCGCATGTCGTTGGCCACGTCTTGTGCGTACTCCCCGTCGGTCGAGTTGTCCAGGCGAGCCAGGCGAGCCAGCGTGTGGTCTGCAGCGTCGGCGGGCAGCGGCCTGTGTTCAGACGTTTTGTCGGTGTTCTCAACGATGTGGTTGCCGGCCGCGCGACCGAAGACCAACAAATCGAGCAGGGAGTTGGTGCCCAGGCGGTTGGCCCCGTGCACGCTCACGCAGGCGCACTCTCCTACGGCGTACAAACCATTGACCACTTTTTGAGCGCCGTTGCCGTCGGGTGTGACAACCTGACCATGGATGTTGGTTGGAATGCCGCCCATCTGGTAATGGATGGTGGGTACGACCGGAATCGGCTCGCGCGTGATGTCGACGTTGGCGAAATTGTGACCAATTTCCTCCACCGATGGCAGGCGTTTGCGGATGGTGTCAGCACCCAGGTGATCGAGCTTCATGAAGATGAAGTCTTTGTTGGGACCGCAGCCACGGCCTTCCTTGATTTCCTGGTCCATGCAGCGCGACACGAAATCCCGTGGAGCCAGGTCTTTCAGTGTGGGCGCATAGCGCTCCATGAAGCGCTCGCCTTCGCTGTTGAGCAAAATCGCACCTTCACCGCGGCAGCCTTCGGTCAGCAAAACGCCCGCGCCGGCCACGCCGGTGGGGTGGAATTGCCAGAACTCCATGTCCTGCAGCGGGATGCCCGCACGCGCGGCCATGCCCAGGCCATCGCCGGTGTTGATGAAGGCGTTGGTGGAGGCACCGAAGATGCGGCCTGCGCCGCCGGTGGCGAGGAGGGTTTGCTTGGCTTCGAGGACGTAGGTTTCCCCTGTTTCCATCTCCAGCGCAGTCACGCCCAGCACATTGCCGTCAGCGTCGCCGATCAGGTCCAGCGCCATCCATTCCACGAAGAACGTGGTTTTGGCTTCAACGTTTTGCTGGTACAGCGTGTGCAACATGGCGTGGCCGGTGCGGTCGGCTGCGGCACAGGCGCGCTGCACAGGCTTTTCGCCATAGTTGGCGGTGTGGCCGCCGAACGGACGCTGGTAAATCGTCCCGTCCGGGTTGCGGTCGAAAGGCATGCCGAAATGCTCGAGCTCATACACCACTTTCGGTGCTTCGCGGCACATGAATTCGATGGCGTCCTGGTCGCCCAGCCAGTCCGAGCCCTTGATGGTGTCGTAGAAGTGGTAGTGCCAGTTGTCTTCGCTCATGTTGCCCAGGGAGGCGGAAACACCGCCCTGAGCCGCGACGGTGTGCGAACGGGTGGGGAACACCTTCGAGAGCACGGCCACCTTGAGACCGGCGCGGGCCAGTTGCAGCGAGGCGCGCATGCCGGAGCCACCGGCGCCGACGATGACGACATCAAATTGACGTTTGGGGAGATTGGCGGTTGCAGTTGCGGTCATGACTTCAGAGTCTCCAGAGAACTTGAACAGCCCAGCCCAGGCAGGCAACGAGCCAGACGATGGTGAAGACGTGCAGCGCCAAGCGGATGCCGGCGGGCTTGACGTAGTCCATCCAGATATCGCGCATGCCGATCCACACGTGGTAAGCCAGCGCCACAAAAATTGCGAAGGTCAGGGCCTTCATCCACTGGGCGGCGAAGATGCCGGCCCAGGCTTCGTAGCCGATGGGGCCACTGCTGAAGATCACCTGTGCGAGCACGATCAGGGTGAACAGCGCCATGAGGGCTGCGGTGACACGTTGGGCGAGCCAGTCGCGCGCGCCATAGTGGGCGCCGGTGACGACGCGCTTGGAACCGTAATTGACAGACATGGTGGGAATTCCTCTTGTGGGGCTTGCTTATTAATAGAGACCGAAGAGCTTGGCGCCCAGGATCAGCGTCAGGCCGATGCTCAGGGCCAGCGTCACGATGGCGGACGACTTGCCGAATTCTTTGCTCACAGCGTGGCGGGCGTCCATGTAGAGGTGGCGGACACCGGCGATGAGGTGGTGCAGATAGGCCCACAGGATGGCGAGTACCACCAGCTTGAACATCCAGCCGGGCACAAAACCCACGCCCGCCGAGAAGGCCGAGCTGAAGCGCTCAAAAGAGATTTCAGAGGAAACCGAGGTGTCAAACATCCAGACGATGAGGGGCAGCAGCAGGAACATCAACAAACCGCTGATGCGGTGGAGGATAGACACCCAGCCGGCAAGGGGGAGCCGGTAAGTGGTGAGGTCCTTGAAGGCGTTGATGTTGCGGAACTCTGGCCTTTTTTTGGTCAACTCGGTCATGTGGTGGGGCTTTCTTCCGAAGTGGAGTCTTGTGAGAGAACGGATGTAACGCGCTGGTAACTCGGTCCGGCGGACTGCAAATTCTATTGCAACGCAGCATACCGGAGCCTGACGTTCAGACGAATATGGGGTTTTTTGGGCG
>JBFHEQ010000421.1:0-3415 GCA_041584075.1 Hydrogenophaga sp. | reverse complement strand
GGCGACCCCTCCGGCCGCAACAACACCCGTCCGCCGCTGACCGCCGAGCAGATCAAGGCCAACGCTGAAACTGACTACCGCCAGGCCAGCCTGGTGCTGGATCCGGCGCGCACCGAGATCCGCTACAACAGCGAGTGGAGCGAGCCGTTGGGCGCTGCGGGCATGATCCAGCTGGCCGCCAAGTACACGGTGGCGCGCATGATGGAGCGCAACGATTTCCACGACCGCTTTCACGCCAACACGCCCATCAGCGTGCACGAGTTTTTGTACCCTTTGATGCAGGGTTACGACTCGGTGGCGCTGAAGGCCGATCTCGAGCTGGGTGGCACCGACCAGAAGTTCAACCTGCTGATGGGGCGCCACCTCCAGGCAGAGTATGGGCAGGAGCCGCAGTGCATCCTGACCATGCCGTTGCTGGAAGGGCTGGACGGCATCGAAAAGATGTCCAAGAGCAAGAACAACTACATCGGGATCACCGAGCCGGCCAACACCATGTTCGCCAAGGTGCTGAGCATTTCGGACACCCTGATGTGGCGCTGGTACACGCTGCTGTCGTTCCAGTCGCTGGACGCGATCGAAAAGCTCAAACTGTCGGTGGCCGAGGGGCGCAATCCCAAGGAGATCAAGGTGGCCCTGGCCAAGGAGATCACCACGCGGTTCCACAGTGCAGCGGCTGCCGAAGCTGCCGAACAGGACTTCATCAACCGCAGCAAAGGCGGTGTTCCGGACGAACTGCCCGAGGTGAGCCTGTCTGGTGCGCCCATGGGCATCGGAGCCTTGCTCAAGGCCGCCGGCCTGGCGGCTTCCAGCAGCGAGGGCAACCGCCTGATCGACGGCGGTGGGGTGCGGGTGGACGGTGCGGTGATCAGCGACAAAGGGTTGAAGCTGGACCTGGGAACATTTGTGGTGCAAGTGGGCAAGCGCAAGTTTGCGCGGGTGGTGCTGTCTTGATCGATGCCCTGAAGGATGCGGGGTTCGCCGCATGAATCCCGCCACCAAACGCCTGCTCACCCCCAAGCGCCTGCTCATGGCGTCCGCCGTGGTGGCGGTGTTCACCATCGTGCTCAAGACCCTGGCCTGGTACGTCACGGACTCGGTGGGTCTGCTGTCGGATGCCATGGAATCGCTCGTCAACCTGGCCAGTGCGGTGTTCGGGCTGGTGATGGTCACCATCGCGGCACGCCCGGCCGATGAAGACCACCCTTACGGGCACCACAAGGCCGAGTACTTTTCGTCGGGGTTCGAGGGCATTCTGATCATCGTCGCCGCATTGGGCATTTGCTGGGCGGCGGTGAACCGCCTGATCGAACCCCAGCCGATCACCCAGGTGGGCTGGGGCCTGGCTTTGTCCGTGGCCAGCTCGGGTCTCAATGGTCTGATGGCCTGGGTGATGTTCCGGGCAGCCAAGGAGCACCGTTCGATTGCCCTCGAAGCCGACGCCAGGCACCTGATCACCGACGTGTGGACTTCGGCCGGCGTGGTGGTGGGCATTGCGCTGGTGTCTTTCACCGACTGGCTATGGCTGGATCCGGTGGTGGCCATCGGGGTGGCCATCAACATCTTGCGGGAAGGATTTCACCTGATGTGGCGCTCTTCTCAGGGACTGATGGATGAAGCGGTCGAGCCCGAGATCATGCAGACCATACAGGCCACTCTGGCGGGGTTTGAGCTCACCCGGGGGGACACCGAAATCGTGCGCTTTGACCACATCGCCACCCGCAAGGCGGGGCAGCGGCGGTTTCTGGACATGCACATGCACATGCCGGCATCGTGGACGCTGGGGCGGGCGGCGGCGGTGCGGGGCAGCGTGGAGCAGGCCTTGATGAGCGCCGTGCCGGGGTTGCGCGCGACCATCCAGCTGCTGCCCAGCGACGTGGAAGCCCACTTCGATGAAACGAGGGACCTGATTTGATCGCCTTGTTGCAACGGGTCAGCGAGGCGCGCGTGAAGGTCGCTGACGAGGTGGTCGGTGAAATCGGAGCGGGCTTGCTGGTGTTTTTTTGCGCCGAGCCCCACGACACCGAGGCGCTGGCGCAGCGGATGCTGAGCAAGATTCTGAAGCTGCGTATTTTTGGCGACGACGACGGCAAGATGAACCGCAGTGTGCAGGATGTGCAAGGCGGACTTCTGCTGGTGAGCCAGTTCACACTGGCGGCCGACACCCGGGGTGGCAACCGGCCCGGCTTCACGGGGGCCGCGCCACCGGTGCTGGGAGAGGCCTTGTTCGACCACTTTGTAGCGTTGGCGCGGGCCCAGCATCCGGTGGTTCAGACCGGCCGGTTTGCTACTGAAATGGCCGTTCACCTGGTCAACGATGGGCCCATCACCATTCCCTTGCACATGAATTGAGCGGCCACACGCCAGCACCACAGGCGCGCGGATGCCGTGCCATGAACGTTTCCAACAGGGTTGCCATGTCTCTAGATTTTGTTTCGGACGCCGAGTTCGCCGGCCTGGACCCGAACCGCGTGCTGGGCAGTGCCTGTGTGGGTGAGGTGGCGTCACCCGTGGTGCCGCCCTGGCCGATGCAGGCGGTGCACATGCCGCTGCTGGAGGAGGCCGGCCCGTTGTGGCACGAGGTGTGGTTGAGCGGATCGTCCGTGACGTTCGGCGAGAGCGACGGCATTCGGTGGGGCCGCTCTGGCGACGGCGCGCTGTTCGGGGCCCTGGCGCTGGCGGAAGAGGGTCTGGATGGGCCGGTCGCCGGATCTGCCTTGCGCCACATCAGCGAGCTGGCCTACGCCCGAGTCTTCCGCTTGCTGGACGCCCAGGGCTTGCCCCACCTCTGGCGGGTGTGGAACTACATTCCCGACATCAACGGCCAGCAAGCCGGTCTGGAGCGTTACCGGCAGTTCAACCTGGGCCGCGGGGATGCCTTCGAGCGTTGCGCACGCAGTGTCACCGAGCAGGTGCCGGCCGCCTGCGCCCTGGGGGTGGGTGGCCAGGCGCTGTCCATCGCCTTCATGGCGGGCGGGACACCGGTGTTGCCCATCGAGAATCCCCGGCAGGTCAGCGCCTACCGCTACCCGGATGTTTATGGCCCCCGAAGCCCCACGTTTTCACGTGCAGCGCTGGCGCAGTTGCCGGGGCAGGAGCTGTTCTTCATTTCGGGTACCGCCAGCATCGTGGGCCATGAGACCCTGCATTTGGGCGATGTGGTGGCACAGACCCACGAATCGCTGAACAACGTCGAGGCTGTGCTGGCCGAGGCCAACCGGGTGACCCGCACCGTTGGTTATGCAATGCCGGACCTGCTGTTTCGGGTTTATGTGCGCCATGCGGCGGATGCACCGGCGGTGATGGCGGTGGTGCGCAAACGTTTGGGCGATGTTGGCGTGCTGTGTGTGCAGTCGGATGTGTGCCGCGCCGACCTGCTGGTGGAGGTCGAGGCCCAGGGCTGGCGCTGCTTCTGAGC
>JBFHEQ010000420.1:0-3440 GCA_041584075.1 Hydrogenophaga sp. | reverse complement strand
GTCGGGCGTGTCGGTGTTGGCCTGCGCCGTGTTGACGTGGACTGTGCCTACGCCGCGCAGAAGCCATGCCCGCGCGACAGCAGGCGCACTGGGCCCACGCCTGCGCCGAACCCTTTCAGCCCCCGGCCCATGGCTTGTCGCGCTCGCCTTCTTCCTGTATTCCGGCCAATGGCTGGCGGTTGTCGGATTTTTGCCCACGGTCTACCAGCAAGCCGGCTACACCGGTGCTTGGGTTGCTGTGCTCACCGCGCTTGCTGCAGCTGTCAACATCGTCGGCAATGTCATGGCCGGCCGCCTGCTGGCGAAAGGCGTGGGACCGGGGCGCTTGATGAGTGCGGCTTATGGCGTGATGGGCTTGGGCGCTGTGCTCGCATTCGCCGGTGATGTCCCGCCGCTGGTCGCCTACTTGGCGGTGTTGCTGTTTTCTGGCGTGGGCGGTCTGATTCCGGGCACGCTGTTTGGTGTGGCGGTGCATCTGGCGCCCGACGAAAATACGGTTTCGACCACGGTTGGCTGGATGCAGCAGCTGTCCGCACTGGGCCAGTTTCTGGGGCCACCGGCGGTGGCTTGGTTGGCGTCTGGCCTGGGCAGTTGGCACTGGACGGGTATTGCGACTGGCGCTTGTTCCCTGCTCGGACTTGGGGTTGCGGCGCGGCTGCAGCGGGCTTGGGAGGCGGCGACGGGGAGGGGGTCCCACGCATAGGATTGTGGACGTCAGCCAGTTGAATTCTGGCCATGTGGATAATTGGGGTCAGATTCAATATCCTGATCGGAACCCATCATGGCCCGCCTTCCCCGACTCAGCATCCCCGGCTACTCCCACCACGTGATCCAGCGAGGAAACAATCGGCAAGCGATTTTCTTGAACGATGCCGATCGTCAGCGCATGCTCGACCTGCTGTTGGAACACGCCGAGAAAAACAAGGTTGCCATCCACGCCTATGTGTTGATGGACAACCATTTCCATTTGCTGGTCACCCCGGAAACGGAAGAGGGCCTGCCGACGATGATGCAGGCCGTGGGCCGCAGCTATGTGCGCTATTTCAACGACCGGGTGGGGCGCACGGGCACGCTGTGGGAAGGGCGCTACCGGTCCACTTTGATCGAAGCCGATCGCTATTTGCTGGCCTGCATGGCCTACATCGATCTCAACCCGGTGCGCGCCGAAACAGTGCATGCACCCCTGGATTACCGCTGGTCGAGCCACGCGCACTATGTTGGGCAGGCCACTGACAAGTTGGTAACGCCGCATCCACTGGCCTGGGCATTGGGGAACACGCCGTTTGCGCGCGAGGCCGCGTACAAAGAATGGGTGCGGGCGGGCGTGGGGATTCAAGAGCAGATGGCTTTGAGCGAGGCCGCCTTGAAGGGTTGGCCGTTGGGCAGTGAGGCGTTTCTAGCGGAGTTGCGACGCCATACGCCGCGGCGTTTGCAGCGGTCCTCGGCGGGCCGACCGGTGTCGAAATCCAAAGAGACTTAGGTTGTGTCGAGGAGGCGGGAGGGCGGTATTGCGCCTTCTTTGGGTGCGGAAAGCAATCTGTCCCCATTTAAAAAGCCATAAAAACCAGGTGCAAAACAATTGGATTCTGACCCTATTTGTTTCGCTTGGCATTGATGTTGCAATGCAGTATTCTTCTCATCCGCGAAGCGCCTATGTCGCGCCCGAAAAACGAATTGAAGGAACCGCCATGACCACCACGGCTGCCGAACTGCAACATCTCCAGGAACACGGTCTCTACGACCCAGCAAACGAGCATGACGCCTGCGGCGTTGGCTTCGTGGCACACATCAAGGGCGAAAAGAGTCACGCCATCGTGTCGCAGGCACTCAAGATTCTGGAAAACCTGGACCACCGGGGCGCGGTCGGCGCCGACAAGCTGATGGGTGATGGCGCCGGTTTGTTGATTCAGTTGCCCGATGCGTTGTACCGCGAAGAGTTCGCCGCCAAGGGTGTCACGCTGCCGCCGGTCGGTGAATACGGCGTGGGCATGTTGTTCTTGCCCAAGGAACACGCCTCGCGGTTGGCTGTTGAGCAGGAGATGGAACGTGCGATCGCGGCGGAAGGCCAGGTGTTGCTGGGTTGGCGCGATGTGCCGGTGAACCGCGACATGCCCATGTCGCCAACCGTGCGCAAAAAAGAGCCCATCATCCGGCAGGTGTTCATCGGGCGTGGGAACGACGTGATCGTTCAAGACGCGCTGGAGCGCAAGCTGTACGTGATCCGCAAAACCTGCAGCGGCAATATTCAGCGCCTGAAGCTGACTCATAGCAAAGAGTACTACGTGGTCAGCATGAGCAGCCGCACGGTGGTCTACAAAGGCCTGTTGCTTGCCGATCAGGTGGGTACCTATTTCAACGATTTGCAAGACCCCCGCTGCGTGTCGGCCCTGGGCCTGGTGCACCAGCGTTTCTCGACCAACACCTTCCCCGAGTGGCCTCTGGCCCACCCCTACCGTTACGTGGCGCACAACGGTGAGATCAATACCGTCAAAGGCAACTTCAACTGGATGAAAGCGCGCGAAGGCGTGATGAGCTCGCCGGTGCTCGGCGACGACCTGAAGAAGCTGTACCCCATCAGCTTCGCCAGCCAGTCCGACACGGCCACGTTCGACAACGTCCTCGAACTCATGACCATGGCCGGTTACCCGCTGGCCCAGGCTGTGATGATGATGATTCCCGAGCCATGGGAAAACCACGCCACCATGGACCCGCGCCGCAAGGCCTTTTACGAATACCACGCCGCGATGATGGAGCCGTGGGACGGCCCGGCTTCGATCGTCTTCACCGACGGCCGCCAGATCGGCGCCACGCTGGACCGCAACGGCCTGCGTCCTTCGCGCTACTGCGTGACCGACGACGACTTCGTGATCATGGGTTCGGAGTCGGGTGTGCTGCCCGTGCCCGAGCACAAGATCGTGCGCAAGTGGCGCCTGCAGCCTGGCAAGATGTTCCTGATCGATCTGGAGCAGGGCCGCATGATCGACGACGAAGAGCTGAAAGCCAACCTGGCCAACACCAAGCCGTACAAGCAGTGGATTGAGAACCTGCGCGTGAAGCTCGACGACGTGGAAGGCCCGGCCACGGCCGAGCCGCTGGCCAGCGATGTCTCGTTGCTCGACCGCCAGCAAGCCTTCGGCACCACCCAGGAAGACATGAAGTTCTTGTTGGCGCCCATGGCCGCCGCCGGCGAAGAAGCTCTGGGTTCCATGGGCAACGACAGCCCTCTGGCCGTTTTGTCCGACAAAAACAAGCCCCTTTACAACTACTTCAAACAGTTGTTCGCGCAGGTGACGAACCCGCCGATCGACCCGATCCGCGAAGCCATCGTGATGTCGCTGGTGTCGTTCATCGGCCCCAAGCCCAACCTGCTCGACATCAACCAGGTGAACCCGCCGATGCGCCTGGAGGTGAGCCAGCCGGTATTGGACTTCGCCGACATG
>JBFHEQ010000419.1:0-3442 GCA_041584075.1 Hydrogenophaga sp. | reverse complement strand
GAAGATTTCCCAGACATCTTCGGGTGCCTCGAAATACTCGCGACGGTCGCTGGGCAGATGGCGCAGGCGCACCAGCCGCCAGGCCTGCAGTTCTTTCAAGCCCATGCTCACGTTGGAGCGGGAGAAGTCCAGGGCCTCGGCGATTTCGTCGGCGTTGACCGGCTCTGACGAGATATACAACAAGGCGTAGATCTGCCCGACGGTCCGGTTGATGCCCCATCGGCTGCCCATTTCGCCGAAATGGGTGATGAATTCGCGGTTCAAAGGCGGGAGGGGGTGCGGTATGGGCATGGTTTGATCCAGATCAAGATTTTCTGAATTTTCAGTAATTACTGAAAACCCTGAAGACTGAAGGGGTGTGCGGATGATCCGGGCAGCCACGCCATACCCATGGGCCATGTCCCTACAATCGACGCACCCGCGGGGGCCTCCCGCCGCGCACCGGAGCACACACATGAGCATCAAGAGCGACAAATGGATCCGCCGCATGGCCGAGCAGCACGGCATGATCGAGCCCTTCGAGCCGGGCCAGATTCGGCAAAACGCCGCCGGCGAGCGCATCGTCAGCTACGGCACCAGCAGCTACGGCTACGACATCCGTTGTGCGCCGGAATTCAAGGTCTTCACCAACATCCACAGCACGGTGGTGGACCCGAAAAATTTCGACGAAAACAGCTTTGTGGACATCAACAAGGAAGTCTGCGTCATCCCGCCCAACAGCTTTGCGTTGGCCCGCACCATGGAGTACTTCCGCATCCCGCGCAATGTGCTCACCATCTGCCTGGGCAAGAGCACTTACGCGCGCTGCGGCATCATCGTCAACGTGACCCCGTTTGAGCCCGAGTGGGAAGGCTATGTGACGCTGGAATTCAGCAACACCACGCCCCTGCCGGCCAAGATCTACGCGGGCGAAGGCTGTGCCCAGGTCTTGTTCTTCGAGAGCGACAAAGACGACGTCTGCGAGACCAGTTACAAGGACCGCGGCGGCAAATACCAGGGTCAGGTGGGCGTGACGCTGCCCAAGACCTGATGTGATTTGATGTGACCCCAGCGGGAGCGAGCGTCGCTCCCGCGCACCGATACCGGACTTTTCGCAAACCGTGGCGCCTTTGCTTGCGCCCCGTGCGCCGCGCTTCGCCACCCTGTTTGCATAATGCAACTGCAGCCCGGCGCACCCCTGTGCGTGCCCGGGACCGATCAGCACGCCGAGGAGTCCAGCCATGAAGTGGGAAAACAACCGCCAGTCCGACAACATTGAAGACCGCCGCAACGCGCCTGGCGGCGGTGGCGGCATGTTTGGCGGGCGCAGCGGCGGTCGCCGCCGGGGTGGCAAGGGCATTGGCCTGGGCACCATTGCCATCGCGCTGGTGGTGGGCTGGTTCTTTGGCATCAACCCCATGACCATCCTCGGCTTTCTTGGCGGCGGCGGTGAGCTGATGCCCAGCCAGACGCAGAGCGCCCCTACCACCACCTCGGCCTCGGGTCAGCCCACGGATGAGATGGGCCGGTTCGTCGCCGCTGTGCTGGGTGGCACCGAAGACGCCTGGGGTGCCGTTTTCCAGCAGGGTGGCGCGCAATACCAGGCCCCGACTTTGGTGATGTTCCGCGGATCGACCTCGACCGCCTGTGGCCAGGGCCAGGCCGCCATGGGGCCGTTCTACTGCCCTGCGGACAGCAAGGTGTACATCGATCTGAGCTTTTACGAAACGATGAAGCGCCAGTTGGGTGCGCCGGGCGATTTCGCCCAGGCCTATGTGGTGGCGCACGAGGTGGGCCACCATGTGCAGAACCTGATGGGCCTGACTGGCAAGGTCGACAGCATGCGCGGGCGCATCAGCGAGCGCGAACAAAACGCCCTGTCGGTGCGACTGGAGTTGCAGGCCGACTGTTTTGCGGGCATCTGGGCCCACCACAACCAGAAAAGCAAGAATATTCTGGAGTCGGGCGATATCGAAGAGGCCATGAATGCGGCCGCCGCCATTGGCGACGATGCGCTGCAGCGCAAGAGCCAGGGGGTGGTGGTGCCCGACAGTTTCACCCACGGCACCAGCGAGCAGCGCCAGCGCTGGTTCTACAAAGGGCTGGAAACGGGCAGCGTTCAGGCCTGCGACACTTTCAATGCGCGCAGCATCTGAGCCCCCCTGTTTTCGGTGTTTCGGGCCTTCAAAGCAGCCCGATTGGGTGAAAACCACCCAAAGTGAGACAATGTCGGGTTGATGCCCTATACCCTGCGCGCATTTTTCAGGCAGCGCGCCCAGCAATGACCCAATCTTTTTCCCAACTCGCCCTCTCTCCCTCCATCGCCCAAGCCGTGGCCGAGATGGGTTACGAGAACATGACCCCCATCCAGGCCCAGGCGATTCCTGTGGTGCTCGAGGGGCGTGACGTGATGGGCGCCGCCCAGACCGGCACCGGCAAGACCGCCGCTTTCTCGCTGCCCCTGCTGCAGCGCATGCTCAAACACGAAAACGCTTCGACCTCGCCCGCGCGCCACCCCGTTCGTGCGCTGGTGCTGTTGCCCACCCGCGAACTGGCCGACCAGGTGGCCGAGCAGGTGGCGCTCTACGCCAAACACACCCAGTTGCGCAGCACCGTGGTCTTTGGCGGCATGGACATGAAGCCCCAGACCGCCATCCTGAAAAAGGGTGTTGAGGTGCTGGTGGCCACACCCGGCCGCTTGCTGGACCACATCGAAGCCAAGAACTGCGTGCTCAACCCGGTGGAATATGTGGTGCTCGACGAAGCCGACCGCAAGCTGGACATCGGTTTTCTTCCCGATCTGCAGCGCATCCTGAGTTACCTGCCCAAGACCCGCACCACTTTGCTCTTCTCCGCGACCTTCTCGCCGGAAATCAAGCGCCTGGCCAACAGCTACCTGCAAGACCCGGTCACCATCGAGGTCGCCCGGTCCAATGCGACGGCGTCCACGGTCGAACAACACTTCTACCGCGTGGACGACGACGACAAGCGCCCGGTGCTCAAGCAGATCCTGCTCGAGCGCGGCGTGACCCAGGCATTTGTGTTTGTGAACAGCAAGCTGGGTTGTGCCCGGCTGGCGCGTTCGCTGGAGCGCGAAGGCTTGAAGACCACCGCCTTGCACGGCGACAAGAGCCAGGACGAGCGCCTCAAGGCCCTCGAGGCCTTCAAGAGCGGTGCCGTCGACCTGTTGATCTGTACCGATGTGGCGGCCCGTGGTCTGGACATCAAGGACGTGCCAGCGGTGTTCAACTTCGACATTCCGTTCAACGCCGAAGATTACGTGCACCGCATCGGTCGAACCGGTCGTGCGGGCGCCTCGGGCCTGGCCGTGTCGTTCGTGAGCGGGCGCGACACCCGTCTGATGACCGATCTGGAAAAACTGCTGGGCAAGAAGCTCGAGCTGGAAGCGCTGGAATTGCAGGCCGACCGCATGCCGGCGGGTCATTTCAACGACGGGCAACGT
>JBFHEQ010000418.1:0-3454 GCA_041584075.1 Hydrogenophaga sp. | reverse complement strand
GCGCCGACGGCGCTGGCAACGTCGATGGTCAGGGGTGGGGCGTTCCATGAGCCTTCACCGGTGATCAGCACGGCGCCGAGGTGACCCAGGGTCAATGCCACGACTTCAGCCTGACCCTGATCCACACAGCGGCGGGCGGCGGCCTGCCATTCAGCCGGAGTGCGCAGCGCATGCCCGGACCATTCGCCCAACTCCTTGAGGTTGGGTTTCCATAGAAACACGCCCTCCGTCAGCGCGGCGGCGAGCGCCGGCCCGGAGGCGTCAATCACCAGCCTGGCGTTTCGCTCCCGGCACAACCGGGCCAGGCGCGCGTAAAAATCGTCGGGCACACCGGGCGGCAAACTGCCACTGGCCACCAGGTAGTCCGGGAACACCGCCAGTCCCGCGAGGTGGTCCAGGCAGGCTCGCCACTCGCTCTCGGCCAAGCGAGGCCCTGGCATGACAAAGCGGAACTCCTCACCGGTCTCCTTCTCGTGCACGCAGAAACTCACGCGGGTTTCCTCGGCGATCGGAATGGTGGTGTTGTGCAGGCCATCCTGAGCCATGCGCACCTCCAGCCAGTGTCCCGAGGGGCCGCCAGCCGGGCAGAGCGAGTCGCACACGCCCCCCAGCCGGATGATCACGCGGGCCACGTTGACACCGCCACCGCCCGCGTCGTGCACCGCGTCGCTGCAACGCAGTTTGTGGGTGGGCAACACCCGGGGTGTTTCGGTCGCCAGATCGACCGAGGGGTTCATCGTGAGGCACAACACGCGAGGTGTGCCGACTGGGTCGTGGCGTAGAGCGGACATGGTCGTTGGCGAGAAAAGACAGTATCTGGGTGGAGACCGCTCATTGTGCTGCAGGGTCGCTGGAGCGACTACCGCGTCCCTATACTGGTGGGCCGGGCATCCGCGTCGACGCGCCTGCTCGCAGGGCCATGGCCAGACCCTCTGTTCAAATCACCGGAGCGCTTGTCATGAACACCAATTACAGCCAGCTCTTCGCGGACATCCTGGGCCGAACGCTGTTCACCATTGGCTCCAGCACCATCACGGTGGGGGGGCTGGCGAGTGCGGTGATTTTTGTTGTGGTGCTCTGGTGGGGAGCCAGCCTGATGGAGCGGACCGTGCAACGCATGGTCGCCCGCCGTGCAGGCAAGGAGCCCTGGAAATACGCGGGCATGCTGATGCTGGGCCGCCTGTTCCGTTATGTCGTGTGGGTGGTGGGGACCCTGATCGGCCTGAACTACCTGGGCATCGACCTCACCAGCATCGCACTGCTGGGCAGTGCACTGGCCGTGGGTCTGGGTTTTGGTTTGCAGCATGTGGTGAGCAACTTTGTCTCGGGCGTCATCATCCTGCTCGAACGCAGCCTGAAAGTGGGCGATTTTGTGGAGCTGGAATCGGGCGTGCGTGGCCATGTGAGCGAAATCGCCATGCGCTACACCCGCATCACCAGCAACGATGCGCTGGATGTGGTGGTGCCCAACTCCGAATTCATCAACGGGCGCGTCGTCAACTGGACCCTGGGGGATGCCTACCGCCGCATGCACATCCCGTTTGGCGTGGCCTACGGCACACCCAAAGAAAGAGTGCGCGAAGCAGGCATCGCTGCCGCCAAACGCGTGCCCGGTGTGATGGAGACCGACGAGAAAAAGAGCACGGTCTGGCTGGTGGCTTATGGTGACAGTTCCATGAACTACGAACTGGTGGTGTGGGCCGATCGTGAGCTCACCACACGCCCGGGCTCGGCCCACGCCAACCTCATGTGGGCCCTGGACGATGAGTTGCACCAGCGGGGCATCGAGATTCCTTTCCCTCAGCGCGATCTGCACATCCGCTCCGGCGTCCTCGATGTTCGGACGGCTGCGGCCGGCGACCCGTCAACACCGCGCGAAGGGGTCCCGGCTTCGGTGGTCTCGGGCGACGCCGCAAAGGGGTGATCTTCAGACGCCCAGGTCTGTCTGGGTCAGGGGCCCCATGGCCGAGTCTTCGGGCTCGCGCTGGAGCTGCATTTTTTGGGGCAGCGCCGGGGCCTCCCACAGCGATTTGCCCTCCGGTGCCTTGGGCACGCCCACGCCCAGCACGTTGTGGCGCATCGTGGAGCGGGCGCGGTCCTGGCCGCAGCACAACACGTGGTCGCCTTCCTGCAAGGGCGTGTGCAGGTTGGGCAACAGGATGCGCTCCTTGCCCCGCTGCAGCAGCAAGGGGATCGCGCGCACCAGGTACTGGCTGCCGTTGGGTCGGACCATCAGTTGCTGCAGTTCCACCGTCTCGCCACGCTTCAACGCGACACAAATGGCGGCGGCCTGTGAAGGCATGATGTCCAGCGACCAGGATTCCACCACCGAGTCGCCAAAGGTCGCGCGCATGCGCAGCAGCAGTTGTTCGGCCCAGGCTTCGTCTTCGTCCCGGGCCTTGCGCAAAAACGTGGCGAGCTGGGGTGCCCGGATCACGCGCAGCACCTCGGCGGCGGCCACATGGCCATTGAGCATCACCAGTTGCGCCGGGCTGGCTTTGAACACCTGGGTGTTGCGCTGCTGGGTTTGACGTGCCACGATGACCAGCGTCTTGTTGAGCGGGCGCGCGGCCAGTGCAATGGCCAGGTTGTCCACGTCGACCTCGGTGCCGGCCACGATGGCTTTGGCGTCTTCAATGCCGGCTTCGCGCAGCACCGATGGGTCGGTCGGGTCGCCGCGAAAGTTGTGGGCGTCGATGTCGTCGTCCGTCAGTTGTGGATCGATGATCACCGTCTCGATGTCCAGCCGCTCGAGCTGCCGCCGCAGGGTGCGGGTGAACAGGCCCGAACCGCAGAGCAACCAGCGCCCATGGGGCAGGTCGGGCCGCGCGTGCATGGCCGTGCCGTGTTGCAGCGTGAGGGCGTTGTAGATGACTTGCAGGCTGGGTGTGCGGATGGACGTGGCCACCCGTTCTGCGAACTGGTCGTAGGGGTTGATGATGTGGTCGGCTCCGGCGGCGGCCATGCGCGCATGGGAAGCGTGGTCCCTTGCCGTCGACAGCACGGGCACGTCCGGGTTGAGCAGGCGCGCGGTCAGCGCGATCTTGATGTTGATGTGGTCGTTGCCCGTGAGCGCCAGCACGCCGGCGCAATGGGGGCTTCTCAGCCCGGCCAGCACCAGCGACATGGGATCGCTGGCGTCGCCCGTGAGTGCGGGCACGCTGAAAGTCAGGTCGTCCACCTCCACCGTGTCCACGCGTTGGGGAATGGTGTCGATGACCACCATGCGTGCGCCGTCTTCCGAGAGTTCACGCGCCACGCGGCTGCCGGTGTCGTCGTAGCCGCAGATCAGGTAAAACGGTTCGCGGATGCGGCGCACCGCGCGCTCCACCCCGTTCTCGTGCAGGATGCGGCGAAACAGGGGGTCTTGCAAGATGCCGAACAAGGCACCGATGCCGTACAGCCAGGCCACCACCGTGCCGTAGATGGACGCGGTGGCCCACAGGCGCTGCGG
>JBFHEQ010000417.1:0-3475 GCA_041584075.1 Hydrogenophaga sp. | reverse complement strand
TTTTTACCCGTCCCCTGTGCTCTACCCGGTGACCTACTGGGGGTTTGACGGTATTGCCTGGAACACGCCATGGTTCATGGTGGTCAACTATCTGGCCATGTTGGCTGTTGTCACAGTGATAATCCGTCGCAAAAAAAGAAGCCACCCCTAGACAGAGTGGCTGTTTCTGCGCGGAAGTCGCGATCAGTTCTCGTGTCCCTTGCGTCCCAAGACGTCAAGGCGTGCCACTTCGTTACCTACAGTGCTGATTTTTTGCCCGTCGGCCGATTGGACAACCTCACCCTGTTTGAGGAATACAGTGCGTCCAAACCGATTGGCCTTTGCCATCTTCCCGTCCTTGAAGACGTACAGGGTTTCTCCATTCACCAGCGGGACTGTCTGCTTGGCCTCAGATTGAGCCGCATCCATAGCGAAAGCCGGTAGGGTTGCAGCGAAGGAAAGCACGAGGATGTTGAACTTGCGAATCATGGTTGCTCCTGAGAGTTTCACGTTGATCGGGTGATGCAACGTGGTACGGTGTACAGGGCCAATGTAGTGGTGACAAGGTGACCGCAGGCTTGCCTTTCGATGACAGTTTTGACTGCAATTTGTCGGCGAATCTGCCGCCCCTGTCGATCGGATCGGATGCTGAACTGGTCAGCGCGGCTGGAACGCGATGATCCCCATGCCCAACAAGGCCACGGCCGCACCGGTCACATCCCAGGCTGAAGGTCGGACACCATCCACCACCCACAGCCACGCGATAGCTGCGCCGATGTACACGCCACCATAGGCCGCGTACACCCGCCCCGTGGCCGCACCATGCAAGGTGAGCAGCCAGGCGAACAGCGCCAGACTGACCACTGCCGGCAGCAGCAACCAAACCGAGCCTCCTTGGCGTAGCCACAACCAGGGCAGATAACAACCAACGATCTCGGCCAACGCGGTGGCGACGTAAAGCAAAAAAGTGGTCATGGTCGGTCAGCGCGCAAGATGGGGATGGCACGCGCAGGCCTCGCCATGGGCGGCCGCCACCAATTCCTTGAGGATGCCGCAGTCTGTGCCATCGGTGTCACAACGGCCACAACTGGCCTTGAGTAGCACCAGTTGTTTCTCCAGCGCTCGCATACTCTGGAGGCGTGCCCTGACTTTATCGATCTGTCCCTGGACCAGACCGTCCACATCCGGGTGCGGCTCGCCCGGCGCGTCCAGCGCAGTCAACAGTCGGCGAATGTCAGCAAGCGGCATGTCCAGCGCCCGGCAATGCCGGATAAATGAAAGCCGCTCCAAGTGTGCCGCCTGATAGTCGCGGTAGCCGTTGTCGCGCCGAGCGGGCTCGGGCAGCAGGCCCTGTCTCTCGTAGTAGCGGATGGTTTCAATGTCAACGCCAGTAGCGCTGGCCAACTCCTTGATCTGCATAGCAATACCCTCAATGAAATAACTGGTTGACACTGTAGCGGCTCCAGGGTTTCAAATCTAAGGATCGAAAGGAAAAACCATGTCTGCCCATTGCTGTGACCATGAAACCCCGAATGTTGAGTCCATCGTCAACTTAGGTCGCTACCGCAAGATTCTCTGGATCGCCCTGATCATCAATGCCGCAATGTTTTTGGTGGAAATTGGCGCAGGCTTCCAGGCCGGTTCTCTCTCACTCCTGGCCGATGCTGTGGACTTCGCGGGCGATGCGCTGAACTATGCCGTTTCGCTGGCTGTGCTGGCCTCGGCATTGGCGTGGCGTGCCCGCGCCGCGATCCTCAAGGCAGTCAGCATGATGAGCTTCGGTCTGTATGTGTTGGGGGCCGCGCTGTGGTCTGTTTGGCACGGTGAAGTACCGCAGGCAATGACGATGGGTGCCGTGGCCTTGCTGGCACTCGCAGCCAATGTAGTTGTAGCCTGGATGTTGTATGCGTTCCGAGAGGGTGACGCCAATATGCGCAGCGTTTGGTTGTGCTCGCGAAACGACGCCATCGGCAATGTGGCTGTGTTCATGGCTGCGCTCGGCGTGTTTGGTACTGGCTCGGCCTGGCCGGATTTGGCTGTGGCCAGCATGATGGCGGCACTGGCGCTGCACGGAGGCTGGCAAGTGCTGAGGCAAGCGCGGGGTGAACTGGGGGAGCAAAAAATCAAGGCCCACGATCATGAATTGAGAAACCATGACCATGCACACTGAACCCACAACGTCGGTGGCTTTTGACGCACCCACCTTCGAACGTTTGCGCGGGGCGTATCTTCGGGTTGATCGCAGGGATCTAACGCAGGCTTGGCATTTGCTCGAAGCGCTGCACGTGCTCGGGCAGACGAGGTTGGTCCCCCATGCGCAAACGCATGGACTGATGCTCGCGCTGGCCTGGCGGACGCGCAACCTGGCCGAAGTGAACGGTCAGCTAATGCGGCTGTTGCTGGTGCCTTTGGGACACTTGCTGGGCCGCCTGCCGCTGGGCAACACCGGCCGATCGAACGTCGGGGCGTTTCGGCCTATGCCGGTAGCGCCTGAGCTGCTGGCCACGATCAGGGCGTTCCAAGGGATTGAGATGCCGCGAGTTGCGGGCGGCGGCTCCGGTCGATAGTGTCCTGGCAAGCGTACCTCTACAATCAACCCACCATGCGTGCCTGTCTGTTTGCCTTGTTGTTCCTGTTCTGCTTGCCCTTGCAGTGGGCCGGTGCGACTACGGACGCGCCCTGCCTCCAAGACCCCTGTGCCGCGTTGCATGCTGGCGTGGCAGGCGCGTCGCTGCAGGCCGACCCCACGGATCAGGCCGGTGATTCCCATGCGCAGCACCCGCACTGCGTGACCTGTCATGCGGGTGCCCTTGCCCTCCTGAGCGACCTGCCTTTTTCCTTGAGCGACACAGGTTCCCGAGCGCAAGCCCGGGCGCGCTCATGGTCCGACGGTCTTTTCGTTGAGCGGCCCGAACGGCCGCAGTGGCCCACCCTGGCCTGACCAGGGTTCGGCTTCTTTGGCGGCAGCGTTTTTTGCCGCACCTTTTCCCCGATCCCTGTGAAGCGTGCCAGCCCGTGCGGCTGGCGATGTCCGTTCTTTCAGGGTCTTTTCATGTCTGCAACTCCTTGGCGGGGCCGTCCCCGCCTGGCCTGGCTCACCGCCGTGGCCATTCTTCTGGCACTCGACCAGCTGAGCAAAGCCTGGTTTGCCAGCACCATTGCGCTGGGCACAGCGGTTGAAGTCACGTCCTGGTTCAACCTGGTCCACGTGCTCAACACCGGTGCAGCCTTCTCACTGCTGGCCGATGCTGGCGGCTGGCAGCGGGTGTTCTTCATCGTCATTGGCTTCGTGGTGGTCGTTCCCATCACCTTCTTCTGCCTTGCGCGCCAGGTGGCGCCGATCGAGCGGGTGGTGGGCGCCCTGATAGTGGCTGGAGGCGGTGGCAACCTCATCGACCGCATCGCCAACGGGGCAGTGACGGACTTTCTCGACTTGCACTGGCGCAGTTTTCACTGGCCCGCCTTCAACCTGGCCGATGTGTTCATCGTGATAGCC
>JBFHEQ010000416.1:0-3496 GCA_041584075.1 Hydrogenophaga sp. | reverse complement strand
GCCTTCGAGCTTGCCCACCACCGTGCCCGAATGCAGGTGGTCACCGCCCGAGAGGCGTAGGCACTTGGTCAACACGCGGAAGTGGATGCCGTGGTGCGGATTGCGATCGAGCACGGCGTGCATCGCGCGGTGGATGTGCAGCAGCATGCCGTTGTTGCGGCACCAGTTGGCCAGGCTGGTGTTGGCGGTGAAGCCACCGGTGAGGAAGTCGTGCATGATGATCGGTGCGCCCAGTTCCTTGGCGAACTCGGCCCGCTTGAACATCTCTTCCACCGTCGGCGCCGTCACGTTCAGGTAGTGACCCTTGCGCTCGCCGGTCTCGCGTTCGGCCTTCTGGCAGCCTTCCACCACAAACTCGAACCGGTCGCGCCAGCGCATGAAGGGCTGGCTGTTGACGTTCTCGTCGTCCTTGGTCAAGTCCAGACCCCCGCGCAGGCATTCGTAGACCGCACGGCCGTAGTTCTTGGCCGACAAACCCAGCTTGGGCTTGATGGTGCAGCCCAGCAGCGGGCGGCCGTATTTGTTGAATCGGTCGCGCTCGACCTGGATACCGGCCGGTGGGCCGCCGCAGGTCTTGACATAGGCGATGGGGAAGCGCACATCTTCCAGGCGCAGGGCGCGCAAGGCCTTGAAACCGAACACGTTGCCGACCAACGAAGTCAGCACGTTGACGATGGAGCCTTCTTCGAACAGATCGATCGGGTAGGCCACGAAGGCGTAAAAGCAGGTGTCGTCGCCAGGCACGTCTTCGATGCGGTAGGCGCGGCCTTTGTAGAAATCAAGGTCGGTCAACAGGTCGGTCCAGACCGTGGTCCAGGTACCAGTGGACGATTCGGCGGCCACGGCGGCAGCCACCTCTTCGCGAGACACTCCGGGTTGTGGCGTGATCTTGAAACACGCGAGGATGTCGGTGTCTTTCACCGCGTACTGCGGTTCCCAGTAGGTGCTGCGGTATTCCTTGACACCGGCGTTGTAGGTTTTCGTGGCCATGCGGTCTTGCTCCTGTTCGATGTGATCGGGTGGGTCGGTCAAAGACGTTTTTTGTCTTGAACTGGAGAAAATTGTTGATCGCTTATAGAATAAATAAAAGTAAAATATATAGACGATAACGATAGATTTTTGTCTATCTAAAAAGTCGATATCCATGAACCTGAGACACGCCACCCTGCACCAGTTGCGCATCTTTCACGCTGTGGCCCAGCACAACAGCTTTGCGCGGGCCGCCGAGGCACTCCACCTGTCGCCACCCACGCTCTCCCTACAGGTCAAGCAGCTGTCGGAAACCGTGGGACAACCGCTGTTTGAGCAGCTGGGCAAGAAGATTTTTCTCACGGCGGCAGGGGCCACGTTGGCCGAGGCCTGCGCCGACATCGAAACCCGCATGGAGCGGCTTTCACAAGATCTGGCCGCCCTGCAGGGTGTGGAGCGCGGCAGCTTCAAACTGGCGATCCTGACCACGGTGAAATACACCGTGCCCAAACTGCTGGGCGGCTTTTGCGCGGCACACCCGGGCATCGATGTGGCCATGGTGGTG
Source organism: Hydrogenophaga sp. (assembly GCA_041584075.1). Classification (GTDB taxonomy): domain Bacteria; phylum Pseudomonadota; class Gammaproteobacteria; order Burkholderiales; family Burkholderiaceae_C; genus Hydrogenophaga. The sequence goes on along the minus strand of JBFHEQ010000416.1, from coordinate 1,962 downwards.
GGCAACCGGGAGAACCTGTTGCAACGCCTGGCCAACAACCAGGACGATCTCTACATCATGGGCCAGCCGCCCGAACACCTGGATCTGGTGTGTGAAGATTTCGCCGACAACCCCCTGGTCCTGGTCGCCCCGCCCGATCACCCGCTGGCAGGCAAGAAGCGAATCCCGCCGCAACGCCTGTCGAACGCGCCCTTCATCTGGCGCGAGGCTGGATCGGGTACCCGGCTGACCGCCGAACGCTTCCTGGCCGAAAAAGGCATCACCGTCAAAAACCGCCTGGAGGTGGGCAGCAACGAAGCCATCAAACAGACCGTGGCCGGCGGACTTGGGCTGGCCGTTTTGTCGGCCACCACGGTGGTGTCGGAACTCGCCTTGGGTGAGTTGGTTCAGCTCGACGTTCAGGGGTTTCCCTTGATCCGCCGCTGGCATGTGGTCTACCCGCGTGGCAAGCGGCTTTCAGCGGCCACGCTGGCCTTCAAGCAGTGGTTGTTCGATCACCGCTGAAGCGTTGCCGGAGCCCATGTCAGATCGCTGACAGCTCGCCCTTGTCGTAGCGCTTCTGCATGGCCTCGAGGCTGTGCACCTGTGTGATTTTCGAGGCCATGCCTGCCGCACCAAAGGCCTCGTACCGGGTCGCACAGATCGCCTGCATCGCCTTGGTCGCCTCTTTGTAGAACTTGCGCGGGTCGAAATTTTTGCGCTCTTCGGCCAGGTGTTTGCGAATCGCGCCCGTGCTCGCCATGCGCAGATCCGTATCGATGTTCACCTTGCGCACGCCGTTCTTGATGCCCTCCACGATCTCCTCCACCGGCACGCCATAGGTCTGGCCCATGTCACCGCCGTACTGGTTGATGACCGCCAGCCAGTCTTCGGGCACACTGCTCGACCCGTGCATCACGAGGTGCACATTGGGAATGCGCTGGTGGATCTCTTTCACCCGGTCGATGCGCAACACCTTGCCGCTGGGCTTGCTGCTGAACTTGTAGGCACCGTGGCTGGTGCCGATGGCGATCGCCAAAGCATCGACCTGGGTCTTGCTCACGAAGTCGGCGGCTTCGTCGGGGTCGGTCAGCAGCATGGAATGGTCCATCTCGCCTTCGGCGCCATGGCCGTCTTCCTCACCCGCTTTGCCAGTCTCCAACGATCCCAGACAGCCCAACTCACCTTCCACCGACACGCCACAGGCGTGGGCCAGATCGACCACCTGGCGCGTGGTGCTGACGTTGTATTCGTAGCTGGAGGGCGTCTTGCCGTCGGACAGCAGGCTGCCGTCCATCATCACCGAGCTGAAGCCCGACTGGATGGCACGGGCGCAAATCGCGGGAGACGCCCCGTGGTCCTGGTGCATGCACACGGGAATGTGCGGGTACATCTCGATGGCAGCAGCGATCAGATGCCTCAAAAAGGGCTCGCCCGCGTACGAACGCGCACCGGCAGATCCTTGCAGGATCACGGGGCTGTTCACGGCATCGGCCGCCTGCATGATGGCTTGCACCTGCTCCATGTTGTTGACGTTGAAAGCCGGCAGGCCATAGCCATGTTCGGCCGCGTGATCGAGCAACTGGCGAAGGGTGATGAGTGCCATGGGATCTCCTTTAAAAAGTGGGAACAAAGAATCAATGCAAGCGCTCACGCCCCGCCGGCGTGAAAGGTCTCAACCCAGAACGCCGCCGGTCGGCCAGCGGTCGCGCGAAGCGCGCCAAAGGACAAAAGCTTCCAGCGCGCAATGCCTTAACCCAGTGATCACGGTGGAACCGGCTTTGCCGGGCCACACGTGATGCCCCCTTGAGGGGGTGACGCACCGAAGGTGCGGCGCAGGGGTGGGCCTTACTTCGCCACCACTCGAACCATCTCCAGGCACTTGTTCGAGTAACCCCACTCGTTGTCGTACCAGGCGATCACTTTCACGAACGTGCCGTCCAGCGCGATGCCGGCGTCGGCGTCGAACACGCTGGTGCAGGT
>JBFHEQ010000415.1:0-3506 GCA_041584075.1 Hydrogenophaga sp. | reverse complement strand
GCGAAGCCAATTTCGGAGGACAGGAATGTCAGCGACTTGCCGCTCAGGTAGACCATCGAAGTGATGACCGACAGCACACCGCCTAGCGCCCAGGCGAAGGCGATGGAGCGGCGCACGCTGATGCCCATGGCCAGCGCGATCTGGTGGTCCTCGGCCACCGCCGACATCGCCAGTCCGGTGCGGCTGCGATTGAAAAACCAGTGCAGCGCCACCGCCGCCAGCACCGCGATGAGGCCACCAATGGCGAGCGAGCGTGGGATGATCATCTCGCCCAAGATGATGGGCGTGAGGGGAAAGATGGCGGGGAACTGGCGCTCCTGCGGACCCCAAATCACCAGCACCAGGCCGCGCATCAGGATCAGCAGCCCGATGGTGACCATGATCATCGAGAACACCGATTCGCCAATCAGCCGCCTGAACAGCAGCCTTTCAATCGCCAGCCCGACCAGCACCGAAATGCCCAGTGCAACGGCGATGCCCAGTGCCGGATGCATGCCGCGCGACTGGATAGCCCACCACAGCAGGAAGGCGCCCAGCACGATCATCTCGCCGATCGCCATGTTGAAGACCTTGCTGGCGCGGTAGATGACGACAAAGCCCATTGCCACCAGCGAATACAGCAGGCCGAGCAGCGCGCCGTTGATGGTGTAGTTGATGAATTCGATGATCATGGGGTGTGTGTTCCTTCAATGTCGGTGGCCACCACGGTTGCGCGCAACGCGCCTTGGCGGCCGTCCTGGTAGGTCACGGCTATTTCGCAGGCAATGTCGGCGACACCTGCATACAGTCCGTCAATCAGCGCTCCATAGCGCACCTCGAGAAACTCTCGGCGCAGCTTGCGCGTGCGGGTGAGTTCGCCTTCGTCGGGATCGAGCTCCTTCGGAAAATTGGCGAAACGCACCACCCGCGAGCTTTCTGGCAGCAGTTTGTTGATGCGGCGGATTTCGCCCTGCACCAGTTGCCGCACCTCGGGCCGTTGCGACAGGTCGGTGAAGGTGGAGAATGCGATGCGCCGCTCCTCGGCCCAGCGGCTGGTCACCGCCATGTCGATGTTGATCAGCGCGCCAACCCAGGGCCGGGTGGCGTCGCCCAGCACCATCACGTCCTTGATGAAGGGCGAAAAGCGCAACCGCGTCTCGATGAACTGCGGGGGATACGAGTGACCGCTGGCGAGTTTGACCAGGTGTTCCACGCGGTCGAGGTACACGAGTTCTCCGCGCTCGGTCTTGCGCACTGCGTCACCGCTGACGTACCAGCCGTCGCGCTGGATGCTGGCGGTCTTGTCGGGCTTGCCCCAGTAGCCGAGAAAGCCGGTACCGCCGCGCAGCAGCAGCTCGCCGTTGTCCTCGATGCGCGATTCCAGCGGCGCGCCGAAGGCGGGGTCCACATCCAGCAGCGGGCCCACGGTTTCGAGGTCGTAGCGCTCGCCGCGGTGGCCAGCAATCAGACCAAACTCCGAGCAGCCATAAATATTGCGCAAATGGACGCCCATGGAGTGAAACAAACGAAACACGTCGGGCGCCATGGCGGTGCCGCCTGAAACCGCGACGTCGCTGCGAACAAAGCCGAACTGATCGCGCACCGGACGCAGGGCCAGCGCTTCGGCCACCGGCAGCAGCAGGCGCGACAGCCACGGTGCCGTGCGCCCTTCGAGCCGCGCCACATGCACGTCGTGGCCGATGCGGATGCCCCAGCGGTAGATGCCGCGCGCCATCCAGCTCGCGGCGAGCATGCGCGCCTCGATGGTGGCGGCGATGTTCTCCCATTGGCGCGGGCCGAACAGCACGATGTGTGGCGCGAGTTCGCGCAAGTTCGGCAAGACCTGGTCGGGGCCCTCCGGGAAGTTGACCACCAGGGGGGTGATCAGCCCGAGGGTCACACCCAGCAACTGCTCGGTGATCCAGGCCAGCGGCGTGTAAGACAAATATTCCATGCCGGCTTGCAGCGGCAACGCGCTCCTCATCCGAACCGCGTTGTCCATCAGCCAACGGTGGCTGATCATCACGCCCTTGGGCTTGCTGGTGGTGCCGGAGGTGTAGGTCAGTAGCGCCAGATCGTCCGCCTGGCCGGCGTTGACTTCACGTTCGAAGCGCAGCGGGTGCTTCTCGTGCTGACGCCGACCTTCAGCGGTCAGGTCATCAAAGGATTGCAGCAGCGGATGCCGGTACGACCACATGCCCGAGTTGTCCCAGTAGGCGATGCCCTGGATATCAGGCAGTCGCTCCAGCAGCGCGAGCGCCTTGTCAACCTGCTCCTGATCCTGCGCGAAGATGAAACGGGCCTTTGAATCCTCGCACAGGTAATGCAATTCGTCGACGGTGGCATCCGGGTAGACCGACACGATTTTGGCGCCCAGTGACTGGGCCGCAAACAGCGCCCAGTAATGCTCGGGTTCGTTCTCGCCGATCACGATCACGGTTTCGCCGCGCTGCAGGCCCTGTGCCGCCGCGCCAAGCGCAATGCTGCGCGTTCGATCAAACACGTCGGCCCATGTATGGCAGCGCCACATACCTTTGCGCTTGACGCGCTGCGCCAGCACCTGGGGATGTTCCCGGGCGTGGGCGAACAACTTCTGCGGCAGGGTCATGACGACTTCCGGGGTGGGGTGTGTCGCACTCATGCCGCAGCTCCCAAGTAGGCCTGGATCACGGCCGGGTCGGCCTGCACTTGTGCTGGCGTGCCGTCGGCGATCTTGCGGCCAAAGTCGAGCACCGCCACGCGGTCTGCCAGATCCATGACCACCCCCATGTCGTGCTCCACCAGCACAACCGGGATGCGCTTGGCCTCGCGCACGTCTATGATGAAACGGGCCAGATCTTCTTTTTCTTCGGTGTTCATGCCGGCCATGGGTTCATCCATTAACAGAACCTTGGGTTTCATCGCCAACGCACGGCCCAGGTCAACGCGCTTGCGAAGACCGTAGCCGAGTGCGCCTACCGGCTGGTGGCGGATATTCTCAATTTCAAGGAAGTCGATGATTTCCTCGACTGCTTCCCGGTGCAGCGTTTCTTCACGCTGGGTCCAGGGAAAGTAGAGAAATGCCTGCGCCAGATTTGATCGCATCTGGCTGTAGCGGCCGACCAGGATGTTGTCGATCACGCTCATGTTGGAGAACAAATGGGTGCCCTGAAAAGTGCGCACCACACCATCGCGCGCGATCTCATGCACCGCGCGGCCTTTGATCTCTTGACCACGGTAGTGCACGCTGCCTTGTTGCGGCAGGTAAAAGCCGCTGAGCACATTCATCAGCGAGCTCTTGCCTGCGCCGTTGGGTCCAATGATGGCCAGCAGCTCGTTGTCACGCACATCGATGGCGACCTCGGCCAGCGCGGTGACACCGCCAAAGCGCAAGGTGATGTCCCGCGCCTGCAGCACCGAAGCCTCGCTGGACGGGCTATTCAAGGAGTTAGAGGTCATGGGTTAGGAGAAGGCGTTGATACCGGTCAGGGCGCGGCCAATGATGAGTTTCTGGATTTCGGTGGTGCCGTCGGGAATCGGCATCATGC
>JBFHEQ010000414.1:0-3510 GCA_041584075.1 Hydrogenophaga sp. | reverse complement strand
TGGGCGCCGCTGATCTTGACCATGCGCTGGTATTTGCTGCGTTCATTGTTCATGAAGGCCGCAAAGGTCTCGGGCGAGCTGGGCGCGGGCTCGGCCATCAGGGTGGCGAAGCGGCTTTGTACTGCGGGCGACTTCAGTGCGGTGGTGAAGGCGGCGTTGAGCTTGCTCACCTTGTCGGCAGGCGTGCCGGCGGGCACGACCAGGCCCCACCAGGTGTCGATCTCGAATCCGGGCAGGGTGGCGGCCATGGTGGGCACGTCGGGCAACATGGCGCTGCGTTCGGCCGTGGTCACCGCCAGGGCCTTGAGCTTGCCCGACCGGATGTTGGCCGAGGCCGTGGCCAGGTTGTCAAAGTTGAAGTCGACCTGACCGGACAGCAGGCCCAGCTGGGCGGGGTTGCCGCCGTTGTAGGGAATGTGAACAGCGTGGATGCCCGCCTGGTGCTTGAACAGCTCGCCCGCCAGGTGGCCTGCGCTCCCGTTGCCGCCAGAGCCATAGTTGAGTTTGGCGGGGTTGGCTTTGGCAAACTTGATCAGATCGGCCAGCGAGTTGATGTTGTTGCGCTGGGCAGATTCGGCGTTGATCACCAGCACGTTGGGCACGCGCAGCATTTGCGTCACGGGCACAAAATCGTTGGCCGGCGAGTAGGGCAGCTTGCTGAAGAGCCAGGGGTTGATGCTGTGTGAGGCGGTGGTGGCAATGCCCAGGGTGAGCCCGTCGGGCGCTGCCTTGGCCGCTGCGCTCACGCCGATGTTGCCGCCGGCGCCGGGTTTGTTGTCCACGATCACGGTGCCCAGGCTGTCTTTCACGGCCTCGGCCAGAATGCGGGCGGTCACGTCCACAGGGCCACCGGGTGCAAAGGGCACGATGATGCGGGTGGTGGTCTGGGCCATCGCCATGCTGGACAAGGCAAGGGAAGTGGTCAGAAGGGCAGCGTTGAGGCGGCGGCGGTTCAGCATGGATCGGTCTCCGTTGTTGGGTTTGAGCGTGAATGGTAACTGGCTCAAACGCCTTGCCATGCGATGGGCAGCATTCGGGCGCTTCAGCGCGCGGGCTTCGCCCTTGTCAGCCCTGGTTCGTGCCCTTGCTCACGAATGGCCGGCCCGATCCCGGGCGGCCCGCGTGGCCGTCCCTGCCCAGCATCAGGTTCCAACCCCGGCGGTGATATCGCCGGTGCTCGTGATCACTTCAAAAACACCATGTCCCAGGTATTTCAGCGCCAGCGTGCTGCCTGAAGCACCTTGCAAGAAGCCCGCGGTGCCGTGTGCTGTGCTGGTGCGTGAGGTGTAGAGGGGTTGTGCGGGGACGAGCGCGGCCGCTACAAGTTTGTCTCCATTGGCTGAGGATGCCACACCCCACCAGGCTTGATCGAACGCCTGAGCGGTCCAGGTGAGGCCGGCATCGTGGGAAACGTGGATCTGGCCGCCATCTTCGACGGCTGCGATCTTCATGCCGTCGGAGGACGGTTGTCACCGAGTGCCATTGGCGGCTGAGCAAAAGCGCACATCCGGAGGCAAAGGGCATTTCTGCAGTGCCGTTGCGGATATGCGCGGCGAGGTGTTCGGATGCCCATTTTTTTTCGAGTGCCAATGTAGAAAGAGGCCCTGCGGGCCTCTTTCCGGGTCATGACGCACGGCCCCGGGTGGACCCCGCAGGCAGTTCCGCGTTCAAACCATCAGCACTTGCGCCGGGCGCCCGATTTGGGTGCGTTCTGGACGTTGCCGCATCCGTCGAAGATATAAATCGAGACCGATCCAGTGGATGCCAGCATTTCAAATTCGTCGTTGCCAAGGTACTTGAGGTCGATGCTGCTGGCGGCCTCACCTTGGACCCGGCTTTCGCTTGCGTATGTGGTTCCTGCGCGCGAAGTGTGAATCTGGCCGTCAAGCTCGAGGGCGACCAGGCGGTTGCCGTCGGCTGAAGAGGTGACAGCTGACCAGCCAGAGGCCGCGATGCCATACCGCCAGGCCAAGCCACCATCGTCCGAGATCATGGTCGAACCGTCAGCAGCCACAACCACCAGCTTTTCTCCGTCTGCAGAAGAGGCCACGGACGTCCAATCCCGGGTAAGCCAAGGGTAAGTGCTCCAGGTGGCGCCCGCGTCGGCGGATGTGTAGATGTTGCCACCCCTGACCACCGCAACCAGCTTGTTGCCGTCGGCAGAGGATGCGACCGACGTCCAGTTGCGGCTGGAGTCCCGTGGTGTCCAATGGGCGCCAGCGTCGCTGGAGGTGTGGATCTGGCCATCTGCCGCCACCGCCACCAGTTTTTCGCCATCGGCTGAAGAAGCCACCGACGTCCAGAGCCATTCACCGGCCGTGGTTTGTGCCCAGTGAGCGCCCGAATCGGTCGATGTGTAAACAGACCCGCCTGAGGCCACAGCAGCCAGTTTGGTGCCGTCGGCTGAAGAGGCTATCGAAGTCCAAGGCAGCGAGGGGCCTGCGGGTGTCCAGGTGAGGCCTGCATCGCTGGAAAGGTAGATCTGGGTGTTGTTCGCAGTCGCGGCGAGCTTTTGTCCATCGGCCGATGAGGTCACCGCTGTCCAGTTGCGGGATTCGTCTCGTGGCGTCCACGTGGCGCCCATATCGGTGGACGTGTAGATCCGTCCGTAGGTGGCGACAGCCACCAGCTTGCGCCCGTCGGTCGAGGATGCGACGGAAGACCACTCCCGGTTGGTATCGCGTGCCTTCCAGATGACGCCCACGACCGCTCCAGGCAAAGCCGCCTGAACCACTTGCCCTTCGTTCAGCGTGATGCCCCAGCCCCCCGAACCCGGTCCCGCGACGCGCAACGTGTCCCCTGCCGTCAGCTCACTGCTGGGAGCCAGGCGGATCTCAACGGGTTCGCTGTCGTTGTTGGCCAGATAGCAGCCGTTGGCCACTGCTTGCCGGTACGCGTCGTTGACCACGGTGCATTCGCCCGAGAGCACGTAGTAGCCCACGCCTTCATAGCCGTGGGTGGCGCTCAGGGTTTCCTGCACCTGTTGGCGTTCAGATGCGTCTGCCGTGTAGAAATGGGTGCCTGAACGGTTGATGTAGAAACGGTGCAGCGGAATCATGCCCAGGCCGGAAGTCTGGCTGGCGTAGTAGGCGATGCCTTCGTAGTTGAACTGGGGCAGTTGCTCTTCAATCAGTTCGCGTTCGGTTTCGCTGATGGTGTAGAAGTGGGCGCCGGTGGTGGTGTTGTAGAAGCGGTAGACGGGCTTGAGTCCGGTGGCTGCCCGGGACGCGGCGACAAAGGCCTGCCCTTCGTAGTTCATGGTGGTCTGGCCGGTCTGGACCGCATCGCGCTCGGTTGTGCTGGCGGTGTAGAAATGCGAACCGGTCAACCTGTTGAAGAACCGATAAACCGGCAGCCGGGTTTCGATGACTGCGTCCAAGGCGATCTGGCCCGTCTTGCGGGCCAAGGCGGGTTCGCTGTCTGCGGCGGCTTGTGCCTCGGCCAGTTCCTGTGCGTTCAGCGCCGCGCCTTTCGCCAGCAAGCTGGCGGTGTCCGCAGGAGACGGGGTGC
>JBFHEQ010000413.1:0-3516 GCA_041584075.1 Hydrogenophaga sp. | reverse complement strand
TTTTCATGTTGCGTCTCCTGTTCAGCGCTTGATGGCGGGCACGGCGGACTCGGATCCCTTGGAGTTCACACCCATGTAGATCGACAAGGCCATGGTGGCATCGCTGCCGAACTTGGGCTCAGGGAAGCGCTGCTGGCGGTAGCAATCGTTCAGGCGCTTCTGCATGGTCCAGAGTTGGGAGTTGGACACCCTGTAGGCAGGCCAAGCGGCAAAGCCAACGCCGTCACCGGGATTCTTGGTCAGATTGGGAAGATCCTGCAGGCGAATGCGTTTGTCATCTTCACCGTGACAGGTGGCGCAAGCAAAGTCGTGCGGCCCACCGCGCATGAAGAACAGGCGTTTGCCCACTTCATACATGTTCTTCTCTTGTTCATGCTCCTGGGGCAGATTGAATTTCATGCCTTTGGATGCCGTGGCAATGTAGGTGGTCAAGGCCACCATGTTCTTGCTTTCGCCTTTGCCGTATGACTCCTTCACCAGGTCGTCGGCTTTAAAACCCTGAAGGGTTTCCATGCAGGTGATCAGCCGCATTTCCAGATCCTGGATGCGGCCCGTATCCGCAAAATACCGGGGCATTTCCACAAAAGCCCCCTTGATGACACCCGGCCCCTTACCCAGATCACATTGCTCCAGCGTGGCGTTCTTCGGACCGCGTTTGGTTTTCCAGAGCTCTTCGCCCTTCATTTCAAACAGTTCGGCCGGGTTGCCATCCTGCAGCATTTCACGGTATTTCGCGATGGCGTCAGCAGTCGCATCTTGAGCACTGGCTGCGCTGACCCCGGCGGTCATGGCAGCAGCCACAAAAATCTGGCGCAAGGCCATCGTGGTTTTCATCTGGAGGTCACCTGTTATTTGACGACAGTGAAAAATCAAAAACGGCCAGCAACAAGAGTGGCTGGCCGTTTGCACCCGCGCCCGATCAGGCGATGGTGGCTTCGTCCGAACGTGAATCGCCCTTGTTGTCGCTCCACTTCACGGTCACTTTATCGCCTTTGGCCGCGCCCTTGAACTTGAAAGACAAGAACGGGTTTTGCGACACGGAGCCGCTGAACATGGCCTTGAGAACAGCCTTGCCGTTGTGGGTGGCTTCCACGTCCTGAATGAAGTGGGCGGGAATGAGGGCGCCGGAAGCGTCTTTGCGGGTGCCGGGCTCCATGACGTGGGACATGAGCACGCGGACAGTGGTTTCGTCGCCTGCGAGAGCGGCGCGGATGCGCATCGGATCAGCCATGATGGACTCCTGAATCTAGATAAATGAAATTGAAAGGGAAACGCTGGAGGTGTGTTGGAACGGGCTATCAGCCGCCGCAACCACCCAGGGTGACTTTGGTTTCCTTGACGGCCGAGAAGAGCTTGCCATCGGCTTTCACCACGGCAACCACGTTGGTGCTCTGGCCCATCTTCAGACGGGTTTGCACGTCGGCTGCAGTACCGGCGGGAATCATGAAGGCGCACGACATGGGCGTGGGGTTCTTTTCGACGATCAGGTAGATGTCGGTGGTGTTGGGCAGCTTGGACGTGCAACCCACGGGAACCACGGCACCGTTTTCGGCGATGTCGGGGGACACCACAGCGACCTGGTCGCTGGGGGCGGGCGTGCCACCAATGGCCTTGAGGGCATCGTCGAGCGTCTTGACGGCAAAGGTCGAGCGGTCGACAGCGGCTTGCGCCTGACTCTGCGTGATGATGCCGAGCGAAACCAGGGTGGCAAAAGCGCCCGTGGTCTTGATGGCGGTGCGGCGGGAATTGTTCATGTCGGACTCCTTGTGAGTGAATGCGGTTGCGTTGAGTGAAGTTTACTTGTCAGGGGCACCGGCGAGCACCCAGGCGGCGAGCAATTTGAGCTCGTCGTCTTTCAGGCTGGGCTGCGGCGGCATGGGCACGGGGCCGTAAATGCCAGAGCCGCCCGACTTGATGCGCGCAGCGACTTTGTCCACCGCATCAGCCTGCCCTTGGTGCTTGGCGGCCACATCCTTGTAGGCGGGGCCAACCAGTTTCTTGTCGACGGCATGGCATGCCAGGCAGGCGCTCTTGGAGGCCAGCGCCTTGGCCGCAGCAGCGTCCAGCGCAAAGGTCCCGGTTGAGGCCAGCAGCGCCGAGGTCGCTAGCACGATGTGTCTCAAATACATGGTCATAGCTTAGAAGCTCCTTGGGTAAAAATGTATGGGGTTAACGAGCAATTGCCGATATCAATAAATAAGCACAAAGCAGCATTTACAGGGCTGGTGTGAGCGCCTCAGGGCGCACCCGACGCGATCCACCGGGCAATGGCCTTGGCGTCCTCGTCCTTAAGCTGGGGCTGCGCCGGCATGGGAACGGCCCCATACACACCGGAGCCGCCACCCTTGATCTTGCTCACCAGATAAGCTTCGAGGTCGGCCTTGCCCTTGTGCTTGGCAACGATCTCGTTGAAGCCTGGGCCAACGATCTTGTTCTTCACGCCGTGACAGGCGGTGCAGGCGTTGGTGGCGAGCATGGCTTTGACGTCGGCGCCTTCGGCGACGGGTGCCGCGGCCAGCACAGCCTTGGGCGCGGGCACGGAGCCAACGGGACCCTTGGGCGGCGGCTGCGTGGTGTCGGCACCGCGCACCGGGCCGATCAGGCGGTTTTGCTCGGCCACGTTGCCATGTGCATCGCGGGCAAAAGCCGGCAAGGAGGAGTGCACCGTGGGATCCACTGCGCAGTTCTTCATGCAGGCCACGTTTTTCACGTCGCCTTTGCCATCGACTTTCCACAACGGCTCATAGAACACCATGCCGTTGCGGTTGGGCATGCGCTGCTGCACTTCGGCGATGTTCTTGTCACTCAGCGTGAAATCGGCCGGCACGATGGAGGCCAGATTCAGCAAATAGGCGGTCACGCCGTAAACCTCATCGGCGGTGAGAGTCTTGGGTGCGTTCCAGGGCATGGCCCGGTTGATGTAATCCCAGATCGTGGAGAGTGTCGCCACCTTCATGATCGTGGTCTTCTGGGGGACGATGCTCATGCCCTCTTCAAGCCCCTTCACGCGACCGGTCTTGATGTCGTCGGCGGTGGTGCCACCGATGATGGGGGTGAACACCTCGTTGGATTCGCCAAAGATGCCGTGGCAAGAGGCGCACTTGTCTTCCCAGACCTGGGTTCCCATGTCCACCGAGCCAGCCCCTTTGGGCAGACCCTTGAAATCCGGGCGCACATCGATGTCCCAGGCCTTGACTTCGGCGGGTGTGGCATCGCGTCCCAGGTTGTGCCAGGCAGGATCTGCGGCGGAGGCCCAGCCAGACGCCAGCAAGGCAGCGGCCAGAACGACGGCTTTTGTGGTTTGTTGGAATGGAGTTTTCATCAGTACACCTGCACGTTCGAGACTTCACCGTTTTCGGACACCAGCCAGCTCTGGATGGCGTTCTGGTGGTAAACCGAGCGCGTGCCGCGGACGGCGCGCAACTGGTTGATCTTGGGTTGCACATAGCCTGTGCTGTCGATGGCGCGTGCCTGCAGGATGGCAGGTTTGCCGTCCCACACCCAGTCGATGTTGAA